>JALYSR010000337.1 GCA_030854715.1 Acidobacteriota bacterium | reverse complement strand
GCCCAAGCAACGCGTTCGATCAAATCGCGATTGAATCCTTCAATTCTAAGAATGTGGCATTCAACGAAGCGGGCGAGACGCCCGCGGTCCCAGTAAGAGCGGTCCCAGTAACGGCGGTTAACTGAATTATGAAACTGCACATGCCGGAAATGCCGCCCGCCACGCTGTTGGCGGCGCTCGACTCATACAAGTTGCTGCCGGCGATTGTGTTTATGCCGACGCGCCGTCGCTGCGATCAGGCAGCATCGGAAGCTGCCTTAATGCGACGCGACTCCAGCGACACGCGTCGCGAAGGGCGGCGAGACTTCATGCGCAGCGCCGTGGAGCAACATCCGGAAATCCGCGGCCATCGTCATTGGGACACTATCATCAGAGGCGGCGTAGCTTCGCATCATGCGGGCCACATTCCCGCCTGGAAGTTGGTTATCGAAAAGTTAATGAGTGCCGGGTTGCTGGATGCAATTTTCGCGACGGCAACCGTGGCCGCCGGCGTGGATTTTCCCGCGCGCACAGTTGTCCTTACAGTTGCTGACGCGCGCACGGGCAGTGGCTGGAGGCAGTTGACCGCTTCCGAGCTTCAGCAGATGACCGGGCGGGCAGGTCGTAGGGGACGCGATAACGTGGGCTTCATCGTTGCTGCGCCCGGCCTGCATCAGGATCCAGAACGGATTGCCGAGCTATTGAAAGCCTCACCTGATCCTTTGGTCAGCCAATTTCGCGCAACCTATACGACGTTGCTCAATCTACTCGATGCTTACGGCAACTTCGGACAGGTGCGCGAGATCGCTGAACGGAGCTTTGCTCATCGCGAAGCCGCCCTGCACATCACCAGGCTTGAAAAAAGTAAGCTTGAAAGCCGTGAACGGATTCTGGCCAAGCTGCAGGAGGCGGGCTGCGATCTGCCGCTAGCTGTGGTGACCGGCTTCGAGCGGTTAATCAGTGCCCGCACCCATCTGCAACAATCCAAACCGCAAACTCGCGCGGAAGTTTTGTATCGCTGGCTGGATGAAGTGGTTCAACAGGGCCGCGTTGTCGGCATTGGTCGCAGCGGCCGCCGCCTCGTGCTGGTTACCGAGAAGCGCGAAGGAAATGTTCGCGGCATACGCGAAGACGGCCGCAGTGCCAGCTTTTCCCTGGAGCGTATTGGACGAGTCTATTCGCCCAGCTATCGTTTGAAAGAGGAGTTCATTGAAGGAGCGTTTGAGGATGTACGCCGGCGCGGCAAGGAGCTGGTAATTCCGGAGCCTCGGCTGCGCGACGCGCAATCTGAGGAGGGCGATGCAATAAGTGAACTTGATGATCGCATCGAAGCAATTTTCCCAAGCAATCTCGGGGCGGAAGAAAGGTTGAGATGCACTCAGGCGCTGTGGGCCGCGCTCGTCGACGCAGAAGAACTTGAACGCGCCACGCGGCAGATCGAGAGATTGCGTGAAGAGGTCTGGGAACCGTTTCATCAGCGAGCGCGCGTGCTCGCGGTTTTTGGTTATCTCGACTTCGACGCTGAAAAGATAACTGAGCGCGGCCGTTGGCTTGCCGATCTCCACGTTGACCGCCCCTTGCTGGTGGGTCAAGCTCTCGAGACTGGGTTATTCGACTCACTCGATTTCCATCGAATGGCCGGCGTCATGGCTGCCCTTACAGCAGATGAGGAACGCGACTACGGCCAGTTGGAGTTGGAAGATGCGCTGGTAAGCGCGCTGGCACAGTTTGAAACCATAGGCTTCAAGGTATCCACTGAAGAATGGAAACGCGGAATAGAACCCGCCCCGGAGCTGAACTTCTCAGCAGCTGCCGCAGCCGCACGTTGGGCCACGGGCACAGAGTGGTCCACCTTGGTTCGCGAAACTGGCGCGGAAGAAGGCGACCTCTTCCGCATGCTTTCGCGTGCGGGTGAAGCGCTTACGCAGATTGTCGGGTTGCGACAAGCTCACCCGAATGCAGCTCGTATTGCCGCTATCGCGGCGGACGCCGTTTTGCGGGAACCAGTCAGGTGACACCGCAGTAGCGCTTCAAAGTTTTGGGAGGGATGAATTGTAATGGCGTTGATTACAGCCAACGAACTAAAACGAAAGTTACTGATCACCGTTGATGGACAGCCTTACGTGGTCCTTGAAGTTTTCTTTGCTTCGCCAACGGCGCGCGGAGCGGCGACGATGGTGCGTACGCGTTTGCGTCAGCTTTTGACAGGAGCGGTCCTGGAAAAGAGCTTCCGTTCGAGCGAGAAGTTTGCCGAGCCTGATATTGAGCTGACACCCGCGTCCTTTCTTTACAGCGATGCACACGGTTTTCATTTCATGGACGAGAAGAGTTACGAACAGTTTACCTTTACTGAAGAAGCGGTCGACGCCGATCGGAGCTATCTTAAAGAGGGCGTGTCGCTCCAGGTTTTGAAATACAACGGCGCCCCTGTGTCGCTGCAACTGCCGCAGTATGTCGAGCTGACAGTCACCTCAACCGAGCTGGGAATGCGTGGCGACACAGCCGCGGGCGGCGCCACCAAGCAGGCAACACTAGAAACGGGCCTTGTGGTCCGCGTACCACTTTTTATAAAGGAGGGCGAAGTCGTCCGCGTTAACACGCAAAGCGGTGAGGTGGCCGGCCGTGCCTAATTGATTCCCCGCTCTCGTTTTAAAACGATTGAAAACCTCACTCACAACTATCTCAGAAAGTGTTCAAAAGGGTCGCAACAATCCTTCAAGATGAATGATATTGTGTACTCCTCCGCAACAATTGGCGGTTCCTTTAAGTACATCACATTGAAGGACTTAAGAGCCAAACAAATGTCCTAGAAAAGCAACCGTCGTGACCCTTTCTCCATCTTAGATACGGTTTCGATTTCAAGTTCATTACGTTCTTTGAAAATCGGTTCCACCATGCGCAGCCGAAGTTTTAACCCTTAACCCTGATGGTCCTGGACCATCGCTCACATGGAGAATCAACTGATGAAGTTTCCCCGTACTATGCCCCATTTGCGCTCGGCGAAATTCGCACCGTTTGCCATAATTTCTCTTTTCTTTCTTTTCAATTTCACCGGCCTCTTCTTCAGTCCCGCGTTTGCGCCTTCTGCAAATGCGACGACCCCCGTAGTCGAAACCATACCGGCCGACATCCCCATGTCCGGCGATTGCGATCTCGATTGGATTATCTTTCGCGCCGGTGAAAAGGCTGGTGTTGACCCCCGCTTCATTCACGCCGTTATCAAACAGGAATCCAAATACGATCCGCACGCCGTCTCCTACGTTGGCGCCCAGGGCCTAATGCAAATGATGCCGGGAACAGCGAAAAGATTTGGTCTAAAAAATCCCTACGACGCGGCCGCCAACGTCGAAGCCGGCACAAAGTATCTGAAGTTCTTGTTGAAGCGATTTAATGGCGACGTCTCGCTGGCTCTGGCTGGCTACAATGCCGGTGAGGGTTCGGTCGATAAGTACAAAGGTGTGCCCCCCTTCAGCGAGACACAGAATTACGTCAAGAAGATCGTTGCTAACTACGGCAAGACGTTCCATCCGGTCCTGAATGCAGACGACGCCAAGCTTGCATTTCACCTGACCAATGAGAACGAGTCGAGTTCGATCGGCCTCTAGTCGCGTTTCCCATCTAACGACATTGCGCGCCGTCTGTGGTTCAAATGATCACATTCCGGCGCGCTATTTTTGTTTCGGCAATTGTAATATCCTGTGAACCAGCAACCGGCACCGGGTGCGGTAGCGGGCGGTCTCTTTACCTACACTAGAAGGAATCTTCCTATGGCCACACAACATGAAAGCATGATGGGAATACTCAAGTTGTATGAGTTGCGATCTGAGCAGACCATGCGGAAGGCACGCGACTGGTTTGCCACCCGCTTTCATCCCGAGAGTACGCAAGACATTCTCAACGTTCTGATTGGTGAACGTAGCGCGGATTTCCGCATGGTTGTTTCTTATTGGGATATGGCGACGGCGTTTGTAGTTTTGGAAGCCATTGACGCTGAAATGTTCAACGCCATAAACACCGAGCATGTGGCTGTTTATGCGAAGCTTCTGCCCTTCATCGAGGAGTTGCGGGCGATCCCCGGTGTGCCGCCGTATCTCTACTTGAAGCACCTTGAGCCAGTGGTGCTGCGCTTGCCTGACGCCCAGGAACGAATTGCGGTAATGCGCCGATATATGAAAAGTCGCAGGGAATCTCGCGCCGACGCGGCGCCATAAAGCTGTCTGACCTATTTCGACCGGCGGCCGCGAGGCACCTTGAGACTGATGGAACGGGCGAGGCCGTGCGGTCGTATTTGAGTAGTGTTAAGATATTGATGCCGTAGGAATCAACCGCGGTTTAAGAGTTTTGGAGGAATTAATCATGCAGGAAGCGAAAGAGACCGGCGAGCGCGTTGTGAACGATCTTTGCGACGCCGTCCGTTATTTGGGCGATGTTTCGTATGCAATTCTGCCGAAGGACGTTGCGCATAATCTGGCCGATTTAAAGAAATCGTTTCTAAAAAATCTGCGCACCTTAATTGACAAGGACATCGAGTGGGTTGATGCGCGTGTGGCAGGCGGCGACCGGGTGCGTGAAGAGTGGCATGAAAAGTGGAATTGCGACAAACCTGCTGGCGCGTCTGAGCCGGTGAATTAGATTTAGCGTTATTAGTTCGCGAAACTATGGAAGTCTTATTAGCTGACGAATACGGGTTCTGCTTTGGCGTTGAGCGGGCTGTCGAGATGGTCGAAGACGCGCTCGTAGAAGGCGTGCGCCCCATTCGTTCGCTTGGGCCGTTGATTCATAATGCCCAGGAGATGGAGCGACTTGGTGAGTTGGGCGTGTCGACGATCGACGTGCCAGACGAAGCCGACGCCGACACCATAGCAGTCATTCGCGCTCACGGCGTTACCCCCCAGGTACAGAACGAACTTGAAGGGCGAGCCTCGAAGGTCATCGACGCAACTTGCCCGTTCGTTACCAGAGTGCAACACCTTGCGGAGCGCGCTGCTAAAGACGGCAGAGACGTAGTGGTCGCCGGCAACCCCGACCATCCGGAGATGATTGGCGTGGTTGGTTATGCGCCCGAAAATACTTATGTCGTACGCGACGCCAGCGAGGTGGCCGCGCTGCCAAAGCTACGCTCGCCGCTGGTTGTTTCACAAACGACGATCAAGTTAAAGACTTTCCTGGAAGTGGCAGAGGCGGTGCGCACAAAAGCAGACGCTGAGCCGCAGGTAGTCAATACGATTTGTTCGGCTACTCGAGATCGCCAGGACGCCGCGCGAGCGCTAGCGGGCCAGGTGGATGTTTTTTATGTTATCGGTGGACGTCACTCCTCAAACAGCGTCAAACTGCTTGCGGTTTGTCAGGAACAGTGCGAGCAGAGCTTCTTAATCGAGACACCCGCAGAGATTAATCCTGCCGACCTTGGGGACGCGAAACGCGTGGGGGTGACCGCCGGGGCCTCAACCCCCAATTGGCTAATTGATCAGGTAGTGACGAGGCTGCACGAGATTGGTGAGAAAGCCGCTGCCTGAGGATCTATCCACAGATTCCGCAGATTTGAATCAAAAGTCATCGTTCGACGCGTCAACCTGCGCCAGCGCGTTCACAATTTGCCGCGCCTCTTCTGAACCGTAATCAACCGCCTGACGGCGCAGCGCGTCGCGGGCAATCTCGGAATCTATCGGGTCACTCAATAGCCCAATCAAGACTGAAGTAGGAAATTGCGCCAGCGCTTCATTGGCGAGGGCCCGCACCACCACATCCGGCGATCGAGCCAACTCGCAAATCTCAGTGGGCGCAAAGCCCGACAGAGCATCTGCCAGAGAATCGATCCGGGCATAGTCGCGTTTACTGTCGGCGCGGCGCACGAGTTGAGCGAAGACCTCGGCCGATCGCGTCTTTTCCTGTAAGACTCCGGCGCAGGTATCAGCGATGTGGCGAAGTTGCTTGCCCTTCTCACTTTCCAATGTGCCTTCGCTTTCCTGCGCCC
>JALYSR010000320.1 GCA_030854715.1 Acidobacteriota bacterium | reverse complement strand
TTCAAATCCACCGGCCCGAGGAAGCATCGCGGCATAGTCTATGGTCTGAGGGACGACTGCTTGTGCGCGACCTGATCTTTGCCCTGATGATCGCTGCGCTGGTGGTTGTTTTTGTGGTGCAGCCGGTGAAAGTTGAAGGAACTTCAATGCTGCCGCGGCTTCACGACGGCGAGCGAATCTTTGTTAACAAGCTAATCTATTACGACGAGTATCGCTGGGCGCCTCGCGTGGAACGAGGCGACATAGTAGTTTTTTGGTTTCCTGACGACCCTTCGAAGAGTTACATCAAGCGCGTCGTCGGGTTGCCGGGCGATACGGTTGAGATCCGCGAAGGTCGAGTGCGAATAAACGGGAGCGAGCTGGAAGAGAATTACCTCGACCCAAGGTTTAATGCCTCGCCCAGGAGTCAGCCGCCGGTGTATGTGAGGCCCAGCTACTATTTCGTTATGGGCGACAACCGGGATAATTCCAGCGACTCGCGCAGTTGGGGGCTGGTACCCAAGAAGTATATTTACGGTAAGGCCCTCTTTCGTTATTGGCCGCTGAATGCTGCCAGTGTCATTCACCACGAAATCATTTCGCCGGTGCCTCCACCTCCTGGCTACCATCCAGGCACTCAAGAGACACCAAACACAGAGGAGCAATAGTCCAGAACTGGATTTGAGAGTTAATTTGAACGCACTTGATTGGTTACGACTCCTGTCGATGATTTTTTACGCGCCTGTGCGCGGCTTGCGAGAGGTGCGTGATCGCGCGCCGCTGGCTGCGTTGGGACTAATGGCCCTCGTTAGCCAACTGATTTACTCCGTTGTAACGCAGTGGCTGGCAGGTAACAGAACCTTCATCATTGGTGGTCCGGGCACGATAATCCGCCTGCTTTTTCAGGCCACACTGTCGCTGCTTCTAATCGGCGGCGTGTTGGTTCCCCTCATTGCCTTCGTCGCTAACATTTTTGAGCGCCGCGGCCGCTTCAGTCTCCTGCTGCAACAGGAATACGCTTCGCTGGCATCGACCTTTCTTTATGCGTTGGCCATCGCGAACCTGATTTCCATCCCTATTTCAGTTTTCTTTAACCTCAGCGGAATACAAGCCGCGTATGTCGCGCAATCGCTGCAGTCGGCCGCCCAGGTTGAAACGTGGTTTCGGCTGTCGCCTGACGTGCGTACACAATTGCAAATCGCTCTCAGCGATCCTCGCATCGTAGCCGCCGGGTTATTTCGTTCAGTCAAACTGTTCTTCTTCGCTGTGGCGGTGGTGACGAGCGTTCGCGAGGTTTTCCGAATTTCAGTCCTGCGAGCAGTTGCTATCTCCGTCGTTGGCTTAACTCTCGCTCTGCTCGTTTCGCCTTTGTGGACACTTCTTTTAAATCCGATTCTGGCGTCGCCGTTTTTGCTCCTGATGCTGTTCCTGCTCATTCGCGGCTATGTCAGCGGGGTCTTGCGCTCTCAACGCGCGCGCGAGTCATTCAAACAGAACCTTGAGGCTGCCACTCTGAATCCGGTGGATGCGTCGGCCCACTACAATCTCGGACTGATTCATCAGCAACGCAACGAGCTGGAGGCCGCGCGCGAGCGTTTCGAACGTGCCGTGCAAATCGATGACGATGAGATTGACGCTCACTATCAGCTGGGCAGAATCGCACGCAGTCAAAAGCGTTTTGCTGATGCGGTCAAAAACTTCGAGCAGGTTGTTTCTCGCGACCCTGCGCATAGTCAACACGAAATATGGCGTGAAGTCGGGGCCACTTACATTGCCGCCGGCCAGTTTGAAGACGCGCGCGACGCGCTGGAACGATTTCTCGAGCATCGCCCTTCGGATCCGGAGGCGCTTTATTTGATGGGACGCGCGCATGCTGGACTCGGACATCGCCGCGAAGCGGCCAGCTCGATGCAGGCCTGCATTGAAGCGGTGAAGACCGCGCCGGCTTACAAGTATCGCGCCGACAAGCGCTGGCTGAACGAGGCGCAGCAGTTCATCAAAAGTAGCCAGTAAGAAACCTTGTCCAATGTCCAATGTCCAAAGTCAAAGCGCAGACTAGCTACACAGACTTTGGACCTTGGACTTTGAACTTTGGACAACAATCACAATGCCAACTAGAAATCACAAACCCGCGATTCTCGCCTTGGAAGACGGCCGCACCTTCCGCGGCCGTTCCTGGGCTGCCGATGGCGAAGCCTGCGGCGAAATGGTCTTTAATACCTCGATGACGGGTTATCAGGAGGTATTAACCGATCCTTCCTACGCCGGCCAGATTGTGTGCATGACCTATCCGCTGATTGGGAACTATGGCGTCAACAGCGAAGACGAGGAATCATTTCGTCCCTGGGTCGAGGGCTTCGTGGTGCGCGAAGCGAGCCGTATGGCTTCGAGTTGGCGCGCGCAGGAAAGTCTCGATGCATATTTGAAACGGTGGAACATTGTGGCGATTGAAGGCATCGATACGCGTGCCCTGGTCAGACACATTCGCGACAAGGGAGCGATGCGCGCCTGCCTCTCGACAATCGAAATAGACGAATCAACTGCGGTGGAAAAAGCGCGCCAGTCTCTATCGATGGAGAATCGCGAGTTGGCAAGTGTCGTTACGACGAAGGAACCTTACGAAGTAGCTCCGAAAGGTGAGCAAAGATTCCACGTTGTATGTTACGACTTTGGGGTTAAGCGAAATTCACTGCGCGAACTGGCCAGGCGAGGTTGCCGGGTAACGGTTGTGCCGGCTTCAACCCCCTCGGCTGATGTGCTGGCGATGGCCCCTGACGGCATCTTTCTTTCCAATGGGCCGGGTGACCCTGCTTCAATGAATAATGAAGTGGAGGAGATTAAGCAACTCGTGAACGCCCGAGTGCCGACCTTTGGAATTTGTTTTGGCCACCAGTTACTGGGTCGCGCGTTTGGCGGCAGCACTTTCAAGCTTGTGTTTGGCCATCGGGGGGGAAACCAGCCGGTGAAAGATTTGCAGGAAGGCGGCGTGGAAATCACTTCACACAACCACGGCTTTGCAGTGAACGCCGATAGTCTTCCTGGAGAGGTTGAAGTGACACACATCAATCTTAACGATCGCTGCGTCGAGGGCATGCGCCACAAGACCCTTCCTATCATCTCCGTTCAATATCATCCCGAAGCTGCGCCCGGCCCTCACGATGCGGAGCACCACTTCCAACGTTTCATTGAATTAATGGAAAACTCAGCAGCCCGATTGTAAGGGGAGGCCTTTGCTGTTTCACGATCGAAAGACCGTGCCCTCAGGTCGGGCTTGACGTTCAATTCTCTACCGGCATCTTCAATTCGCCCGTGGTGAGATCTGGTCGTTCGCGAGCCATTTCTTCAGGGGTAGTATCCGCGCCAGGATGAGCCACCCCCTCTTTCTCCGGGGGAAGGGATTGCTTCGCCGTAGCGGAGGCTTCCGCAGGCGTTGTCTCCAAAAGATCTGCGAGTCCTTCGCTGCCGCGATGTTCCAGCCAATGCCGGTAGCTCACGGTCAGAATCGCAACCACCGGAATGGCGAGAAAGATTCCCGCTACCCCAGCCAACTCCGCGCCTGAGAGTATCGCGATAATCACTGCCAGTGGATGCAGATGTATGCCCTGACCAATCAAACGTGGGTAGATGATATAGTCCTCCAGGATGCGTAGCACAGCCAAAAATGCCAGCACCAGAAAGGCCGCGAACGGTCCGGCATGCAGCATCGCTGCAAGTGCTGCCACGACAGCGATCGCGAGTGGTCCTACCAGCGGAATGAATTCGAAAACGCCGGCAATCACTCCCAGGACGAGTGGACTTGGAAGACCGAGAAGGGTAAAGCCAATCGTACAAACTATCCCGATGATCAGGCAGGCGGTGAGTTGTGCGCGTATGTAGGCAGCAAGAGTGCTGTTGATGTCCTGAAAAAACTCGTCCCCTCGCCAGCGCCAACGTCCCCGGGGCAACATCTGCAGCGCTGAGCGCCGAAAAGTTTCCGCATCCTTCAGAAAGAAGAAGCTCAAGATAGGAATAAGAATCAGCCACGGAATATAGATGACCCAACCAGCGATGCTTGCCAACACTACGGTTACGGTCTGACTCACCTTTTCGATCACGCTGGGAATGGCGCGGTTTATGGCGTCGAGCAGCGGCCCGGGCATTCGGTGCGATCGAAAGTATTCGACCCAACCCTGGGTTTTGGCGCCCACGGCGGTCCAGTAGACGCGTGCTTGTTCAGTAAATTCCGGAAACTGGCTGCCGAGACTCGGCGCCACCAAATAGATTCCAACTACTATCGCTGCGACGATGATTAAGTAAGAGAGAATGATTGCGAGCGTGCGCGGGATAGCAACCTGACGTCCCGCAATACGTATTGGGCGGCTTACGAGCGCGACCAGCGGTGAAACAAAGTAGGCAAAGAAAACCGATAGGATCAAAAGCAGAATAACGCCGGTCAGCTTAACGATGATCCAAAGCGTCAGGAAGACAACCAGCACAATTATGATGACGCGAAGGATGACGCGTGTTTGCGGCCACGATGCTTCAACGGCAGCTTTAGCTGCTGTTTCCGCCACGTCACTGGTTTCCCGGTTTCTCACTATATTTTTGTCGGATTAGTTGTACAGTCTGGCAATGATTCCGCCTATGGCGTGTTGCTCAGTCGGCGAGATACTCCGGAATTCCACGCCAAAGGTGTCGCGAGTAGCATGATGGACCACTTCGCCGTGTAGTGACAACGCCTCTTCCTGGTCAACCAGAAGCAGCCCAAGTTTGTCGCCCACCCTAACATCCGGACACGCCGGAAGATTAGATACACGAAGACCCCCAAGACTGATGTCTGACGGCTCCCCAAGACCAATGGATTCTTTAATGCTCTCGTCTTCCACTGCGAGCGTGAGACGAGTATTTACGTGATAACGAGGAAACCTGCGCCGTTCATGATCGGGGAGCTTCATGTCTATTGCGCTCATGGGGAGGTCCTTTCAGTTAGCTAAATCGTCTTCATCCTCTTCGTCATCTTCGTCGTCACCGTCCACTAGCGGCGGTGGCGGCGCGCTTACGCGGGGCGCGGCGGGTTCCCATATCAGTCCCCTCCATTCATCTGTCTCACCGAGAAGTTGAAGCGCCGCCAATGGATGGCCCGGATTGCGCTCAATGCGCAACACCTCGGCGATTACCTGCAGTTTCTTTCCATCTTCACCCTGGACCTCAAGGCGGACACGACTGCCAACTTGAGGAAGGCCTCGGGGCAGATGAACCAGAGTGCCTTCTGGTCCAACATTCTCGGTCGTGCCCTCGGCTATCACGTGACCTCCCGGCTCGTCCCATTCCGCGCGAACGTCGAATGATACTAAATAACGTGGTCCTGAACGAGTTTCTGCTTCCATTTGCCGGGTCATCTGCAACTCCTTCTGGGGCAAGAACAAACTAATAACGACTAAGCTTTGGCGTCACCGACTAACTGCCAATATCTATTCTTCATCGGTCCTGAGCTTTTCCAACACCGAAAAATCTTCGAGCGTGGTGACATCGCCTGCCACTGTGCCGCTCGTGGCAATTTCGCGCAACAGGCGCCGCATGATTTTTCCCGATCGGGTCTTGGGAAGCGCGTCGGTGAATCGGATTTCTTCAGGCCGCGCCAACGCGCCTATTTCTTTTGTCACATGCGCGCGCAACGCTTCGTTCAATTCAGGCGATGGATTGTGGGTGCCTTCGAGAGTGACGAAAGCAATTATCGCCGATCCCTTTAGTTCATCAGGACGGGCCACCACTGCCGCTTCCGCGACTGCCGTATGCGAAACGAGCGCGCTTTCGACTTCGGCTGTGCCCAGGCGATGACCACTGACATTGATAACGTCGTCAATGCGTCCCATGATCCAGAAGTAGCCGTCTTTATCACGCCGGGCGCCGTCGCCGGCGAAGTAAATGTTTTCAATCTGCGACCAGTATTGCTCGCGATAACGCTCATCATCGCCCCAGATCGTCCGCAACATTGAGGGCCAGGGACGTTTGATCACCAGATACCCACCTTCGTTCGCACCGACCGGCTTACCTTCTCGCGTCATCACATCGGCCTCGATCCCGGGGAACGGCAAGGTGGCGGAGCCAGGTTTTGTTGGCGTCGCACCGGGAATGGGACTAATCATGATCGCACCGGTTTCTGTTTGCCACCACGTGTCAACAATTGGACAAGCTCCCCGCCCGATCACTTTGTGATACCACATCCAGGCTTCGGGGTTTATCGGTTCGCCCACTGTCCCCAGCAATCGCAAGCTTGAAAGATCGTGCCTGAGCGGCCACTGTTCGCCCCATTTGATAAAAGCGCGAATGGCAGTGGGAGCCGTGTAGAAAACATTGACGCGGTGCCGTTCGATCATGTCCCAGAAACGATCAGACTCCGGATGGTTAGGCGCGCCTTCATACATCAGTACGGTGGCGCCGTTTGAAAGTGGTCCATAGACCACGTAGCTGTGACCTGTTACCCAGCCGATATCGGCGGTGCACCAATAAACATCGTCGTCCTTGAGATCGAAAATCCACTTGGTTGTGAGATGCGCTTGCAGGAGATATCCG
This sequence comes from Acidobacteriota bacterium, assembly GCA_030854715.1. Classification (GTDB taxonomy): domain Bacteria; phylum Acidobacteriota; class Blastocatellia; order Pyrinomonadales; family Pyrinomonadaceae; genus PSRF01. Next base: position 3,870 of record JALYSR010000320.1, on the reverse strand, counting down.
GCCGTCGTGTGCAGAATGCCTTTCGGCTTTCCAGTAGTTCCGGAGGTGTAGAGGATGTAGAGCGGATGTTCACTGTCCAACTGCGCAGCCGGACAGTTTGGGTTTTCATTCGACATCAACTCATGCCACCAGTGGTCGCGTCCGGCTTGCATCTGGACCGGGGAACCAGTGCGGCGCAAGACAATAGAGGTTTTTACGGATGGAGTCTGTTTCAAGGCCTCATCGACGGTCGCTTTGAGTTTCACTTCCTTGCCGCGACGCCAGGAGCCATCCGCTGTCACAACCAATTTGCAGGAGGCGTCGTTGATGCGATCGATCAGCGCAGCACTTGAAAAACCGCCGAAGATGACTGAATGGGTCGCGCCGATGCGCGCACAGGCGAGCATCGCGATTGCCAATTCCGGAACGAGTGGCATGTAAAGAGCGACCCTATCACCCTTCTCAACCCCCGAACGCTTCAAGACGTTTGCAAATTTGCAGACTTCAGAGTGAAGCTGTTGATACGTGAGAGTTCGTTGCTCGCCCGGCTCACCTTCCCAAATCAATGCTGCTTTGTTCCCTCGCCACGTCGCCAAATGTCGATCCAGGCAGTTGTAAGAAATATTGATCTTGCCACCGACAAACCATTCCGCATGGGGCGGTTTCCAATTCAAGACCGTATCCCACTTTCTAAACCAGTGAAGCTCTTCAGCCATGCGCGCCCAGAAGCCTTCAGGATCGATCGTCGCCTCCGCACGCAGACGCTCCAGCTCTTCCATTGATCTAATATGCGCCTTCTCGGAAAAAGCAGGCGGCGGCGGAAATATCCGGTCTTCCTGTTGCAGGGATTCGATATTCGTAGTGGTTGTAGACATGACTGGGCTAAAATCTTTTGGCTAAAGCGCTTAATCCTGCGTGCCTGTGTGTATCACAGATTAGCTTAACGGGACAATAATAGCTTGCCTGTAGTAACTACTGAGCGCGCTCAAGATGAAAAACCTATACGTCGGCACCAGCGGTTACAGTTACAAAGAGTGGAAGGGCACCTTCTATCCGGAAAAAATCCCGGCGAAAGATATGCTACGTTTCTACTCGGAACGCCTGAGCACAGTTGAAATCAATGCCACTTTCTACCGTATGCCTCAGCCGAGCATGCTGGAAACCTGGAAAGAGCAAGTGCCGCCCACTTTTCGCTTTTCGCTCAAGGCGCCGCAGCGCATCACGCATTTTAAGAGACTGAAAGAGACGGAAGATGAGACAAAGTATTTTCTGGAGACAGTTTCCCTGCTTGCCGGCAATCTCGGCGTAGTGCTTTTCCAGCTTCCCCCAAATTTCAAAAAAGATCTGCCGCGGCTACAGGCCTTTGTAAACCAATTGCCACAACAACCTCGAGCAGCTTTTGAGTTTCGCCATCCCACCTGGTTTGACGACGATGTGCTGGAAGTGCTGCGCAGCAGGAACCATGCGTTGTGCGTTTCCGACACGGACGACATGCCAACTACACACATCGACAAGACTGCGGACTGGGGTTATCTTCGGCTGCGCCGCGTTAATTATCCCGAAGAGAATTTAGCAGAGTGGGTGAAACGAATTCGGGATCAGAATTGGAATGAAACGTTTCTTTTCTTCAAGCACGAAGACGCGGGCACGGGACCTAGGCTGGCTGCCCAGTTTTTGAAACTGGCTGTCGGGTAAGTGAGTAAGGAGCGCGAGCTGCGCCCCTTAGCTGGAAATGGATTTCAGTTGTTTAGAAATTTCCGGTGCACTCGGGATGTCCGCAGTCGCAATCAATCTCAATCGTATCGCCGGTGCCCTCGCATGAAGCACTGCAGTATTTGCCATCAGGCTGAGGAGCACAACTGCAAACCGGATTCTTACATGTCTCTTTTTCGTCTGCCATAATTCCTCCTGAAATTCCGTCAGTTTGGGGCGCATAGAGTAGCACACTTTATGTTACTACCAACCCGCAAGAGCTGGCCGCTGCCTACGCGGTTATTCCTTTAGCGCTTTCGCGATCTCGGCAGCTACACGCGCGTTATTTTCCAGCAACGCGATGTTAGCCCTGAGCGTGGCCCCGCCGCTGGTTTGAGCCATGCGCGAAAGCAGAAATGGGGTCAGTTCGCGTCCGCTGATATTGTCACGTTCGCCTTCCTTGAGTGCGGCGTTCAAGGCGGTCTCGAGTTCGGACGCCGAAACCTCAAACTCCTCGGGCACGGGCACAGCAACCAGCAGCGCGCGCTCAATAGCTAAGTTTTGCAGCGCCCGAAAAAGTTGAGCGACGTCCGCCGGTGAATCGGCGTGAACATCAACCGGCAAGCCGCTGCTTCGCGAATAAAACGCCGGCAGCTCGTCACAACCGTAACCAACGACGCTGACGCCATAAGTCTCCAGCCATTCCCGGGTCGCAGGTAGATCTAGAACAATTTTTGCCCCGGAACAAACAACTACAATTGGCGTTGTTGCCAGTACCGGGAGATCTGCCGAAATGTCGGGAAGCGAACCACGGTGGACGCCGCCGATGCCGCCAGTCGCAAACACCTTGATGCCCGCGTGCCTGGCAATCCAGCTTGTTGACGCGACTGTTGTAGCCCCGTTCCACTTTTGTGCAACTGCGATTGGAAGATCGCGGATGCTAATCTTTTTTATCTCTTCGTTCTCGGCCACGAAATTAATTTGTTCGTCACTGAGCCCAACACACAGCCTGCCTTCAAGTATGGCAATGGTTGCAGGAATCGAGCCTGCCTCGCGAATGATCTGTTCGAGGCGATGGGCAGCCTCAAGATTTTGCGGTCGCGGCAGGCCGTGAGCGATTACAGTTGATTCAAGCGCGACGAGCGGCCGGCCTGTTTCCAGAGCCGCTGAGACTTCTGAACCAAGAATTAAAAGGGCTTTATCCATTGTAGGATTGTCTAAACAAAACTCAGCGGCGGCAAGCGCGGGGTCCCCGGCGGGGGCAGCCCCGCTGAGGTGCTAGTCCACCGTTCCTCACCCAGAAATTTTTCAAGTGTGCTGCTTTCTCTTTCCTTGAGAGACCTTCAATGTTCACTTTGTATGACGAGTAGAATAATCTCGAGGTCAGGAAGGGTGGCTCGCACCCGCTCTTCGGAGTAGGAGAGTAAACACCGTTCCGCCACTCTCAAGCCTCTCCCAGGAAATATCAGCTTCAATCAGGCTGGCGCGAGCGCGCATGTTGGCGAGCCCACGTCCGGCCAGGGTTTTCTGTCGGCCAGGCTCAAAGTTTCTGCCATTGTCTTCCAGTTGCAGGACAAAGTCGCCGCCGGGAGATGCGTTGACAATCATCTTCACGCGAGTTGCGCCGGCATGTCGCCAAACGTTGCTCACTGCCTCCTGCATGATACGGTAAATCTGCATTTGCACGTTTGCCGGAAGCTGAGCATGCTCCTCCAGTGATTCATCACAAACAAATTCATATTCAAACCTCTTATCAACCGGCGCATCCTGAACTGCGTGCGAGAGGGCAAACTCCAACGCGGCCGCGAAGCCCACATTCTGAAGTACCGACGGACTCAGGTCTTCGCAAATGCGCCGCACCTCCTGAGATATCGATTCTATCTCCGTTCGCAGCACCAAAGGATCGAGTTGTTTGCCGCTTTCGTCGCCTGCTGTCAATTGGTCGCCTAACAATAACAAATGTCTCAGGTCGGCGAGAGTTTGATCATGCAGGTCACGCGCAATGCGACGCCGTTCACGCTCGGCTTCATTGGCGAGATTCAGTCGCGCGCCCGCCAGCTCACGATTCGCGTCAACAAGAGCCGCGCTGGTGCGCGCAATGCGACGCCTTTCCAGGATCGCCCACAGCAAAGCCAGCAGCGCCAGTGCCAAAAGGATCGCCAGCGCAGTTGAGGTCCAGGGAAAAGGCGCTTTGGCTAT
>JALYSR010000310.1 GCA_030854715.1 Acidobacteriota bacterium | reverse complement strand
GTGCGATAAGGCTATGCCTTACCGTAACAGAATTTCAAAATCCAGAGGCTACGCCTCTTTGATAACGAGGCGTAGCCTCGACGAACTCAAAGAGAAGCTCGGTCAGGCCTAGCCTCGCCGCACTGTGCGGCGGCGAAGCCGCGAAACACCAGTGGCTCCGGCGCTTCCTATTCACGATTTACAATTCACGATTTACTACTTCAACAGATCGGATTCGATAGGAGCGCCTTCGCCGCAAGCCGCCACAAGGTGGCTGGCAATCAAAAAGTAAAGAATCGAGTCGATGTTCGATTCATGGCGAAGGTCTTCTGGAGCATCCTATCAAAAATTAGAACTTACAAACTTCTGCACGTAACCCTGCTTTAGAGTCTAGAATCTAAACAAATAGGCGGAATAAGTCAATTCGGAGGGCAGGCTGGTACTGTCTTAATTTGGAGTGCGGTGACCTGGCACCGATTTGGCCCGTGCGGCCCGCCGCCGCCGTTTCGTCAATGAAGCCTCTTCGGAAGGCTTGCTGCGACATGTCGCAGTGACCAAAGCGACGCCAGGCCGTCGCACTCCAATTAAGACATTACCGGCAGGTTAGGTAGCTCGTGAATCGACGCAGCGTCAAGGTGACCCGCCCGCTACCGCAGGTGGTACTGACAAGAGAGCCCTTGCTTACGCGCGGGCTTCTGCCTAGCGCCCTGCTGACTTCTGCTTAGTGCTTACTGCCCTGACGCACCTTTCGCCGTTACCGGAAAACCGCGTTTCTTCATTAACGCCTCGACTTTGGGGTCGCGGCCGCGGAACTGACGGTAGGCTTCGGCCGGATCGACCGTGTTGCCAACTGAGAAGATGTATTTACGGAGGCGCTCGGCGACCTTACGATCATAGGGACCGCCGCCTTCGACAAACGCTCCAAACGCATCCGCAGTCAGCACGTCAGACCAAAGGTAGCTGTAGTATCCGGCCGAATACGCGTCGCTGGAAAACACGTGCATGAATTGCGGTGTGCGATGGCGCATTACAATCTCGTGCGGCATACCCAACTCGGCCAGCGTTTCCCTTTCAAAAGTATCCGGATCGATCTTGCGGTCGCCCGCCAGATGAAGCTTCATATCAACCAGGGCCGCTGCCAGGTATTCAACCGTAATGAAGCCCTGATTGAACGTGGCCGAGCGCTTAATGCGATCGACCAGGTCCTGCGGAATGGGCTTGCCAGTTTGATAGTGAACGGCGAAGCGTTGAAGTACTTCGGGCGTGGACAACCAATGTTCCATAAGTTGCGATGGAAACTCGACGTAGTCTCGTGCGACCGCGGTACCCGATAACGAAGGATAGGTGACGTTTGAGTTTAGACCGTGCAGTGCGTGCCCAAACTCATGAAACATGGTGGTGGCGTCGTCCCAGGAGATGAGCAACGGCTCACCCGGCTTTCCCTTTAAGAAGTTGGCGTTGTTCGAAACGATCGTGGTGACGGCTCCGTTGATTTTTTCCTGGCTGCGATAGGCGTTCATCCAGGCGCCTGAGCGTTTCCCGGCACGCGCGTACGGATCGAAGTACCAGAGACCTATGTGCCGCTTCGTGTCTTTATCAGTCACTTCCCAAACTCGGACATCGGGATGAGCAACGGGAACGTTCGTCACCGGCGTAAAATTAAAGTTGAAGAGCTCTCCTGCAACCCAGAAGATGCCCTCCCGCAACTTCTCGAGCTGGAGGTATGGTTTCACTTCGTTCTGGTCCAGATCGTAGCGAGCTTTGCGGACCTTCTCCGCGTAGTAACGATAATCCCATGGCTCGATCTTAATCTTCGCGCTTTCCTTGCCCGCCGCTTCTTTGTCAGCGAGCGCCTGCATATCGGCGACTTCCTCATGAACGCGCGCGACCGCTGGTTTCCAAACAGCTTCCATTAGCTCCATCGCCCGCTCCGGCGTCTTGGCCATCGCGTTTTCCAATCGCCAGTGCGCATGCGTCGGAAAACCAAGCAGCTTGGCTCGCTCGGCACGTAATTGGAGAATCTCTGTGATGATAGCGTTGTTGTCATGCTCATCGCCGTTGTCGCCACGGTTAATGAACATGCGCCATGCCTTTTCCCGGAGGTCGCGTCGATCTGAATACGTAAGAAACGGGTCGATCGAGGAACGCGTATTCATAATCACCCAAACGCCTGGTTGTTTCTTCGTCGTGGCTGCCGCGGCCGCGGCGTCGCGAATGGAAGACGGCAGACCGGATAGTTCCGCCTCACTCTTCAGCACGAGAAATTGATCAGTCTCCTCGGCAAGCATGTTTTGACTAAACTGCGTAAAGAACCCTGCTAGCTTTTGATTAATTGCGGAAAGACGCGTCTTCGCAGTCGCGCCAAGTCGAGCGCCGGCGCGGACGAAGTTGGTGTAGTAAAGCCAAGCCAGGCGCTGCTGTTCCGGGGTCCAGCGGGCCTCGTCCGGTGAATTGTAGACCGCCTCGATGCGCCGAAAGAGCGTTTCATTCTGGGTGATCTGATCGTTGAAGGCCGCGAGCCGCGGCGCCATCTCGCGCTGCACTACCTGAAACTCCGGCCCGTTCATTGTGGAACCCCAGACGCCGTAGACGGTTGTAACGCGGTCGAGCGTATGCCCCGCACGCTCCATTGCGGCAATAGTGTTCTCGAAGGTTGGCGCGCCCGGGTTTTTCGCGATCCGATCTATCTCGGCCAGTTGTTCAGCCATCGCAGCTTCGAGCGCCGGCTTGAAGTCTGCAATCTTTACGCGGTCGAATGGCGGCACGCCGCCGTATGGGCCTGCCCACTCCGCAAGCAGCGGATTCGACGACGCACTTGCTGCGACGCCCCCAGATGCAGCGGAGGCATTTTGTCCTTGGGCAATGTTTACGAAACCTAGAATCGCGACGCCGGAGAACGCGATGCCAGCTAGCAGCATTCGGCCGCCTGTATGAAGTCGAGCATAAGCACCATCCTATTTTAGGAAGCTTCGCCGCACCCTTTTTGGACGCGGCTAGATTATGGGGAGAGCAAATGATAATGGTCGCGGTGGTGGAATGTACAGCGGTCAGCCTAAGCCCGCGAAGCGCTGCGAGAGCATAAAGCCTGGGGTGAAGCGAAGCGGAACCAGACAACGTAACTCATTTATTGTTCGCTCGGCGACCACGACAACGCGTTTCGCTGGCTCGCGCAGGCTGACGTGAGCACGCCGTCGAGTTTACGTTCGTGCGCGTCGATCCGCGCATAGAAGCATCGAGATCCGATCCGCGTTTCGAGGGTCTGCTGCGCGGAATCGACAGGACCATTCCGTAACTTCCGAAAAAGTAATCGGCAAATTCCTCAAACTTTAGAACTCGAAAAGGAAGCGGCGCGGGACCAGATGATCCTCGCACCGCTTCTCGCGGCTGACTTACTGGGACCGGGCGTCTCGCCCGCTCAAGCAACGCGCACAGCGCGTCTGGCGGTTAATGACCCCGGCGATCATCTCTTTGAGCTTCCTGTCTTCACGCGCGAGTGGCAGGTAGGGTGCGACTTGCGCGGTCGAGTCGCGCAGCCACATCGCGTTTATGTCTCCGGTGATCACGTAGGTGTCCGGTCGACTCTCGTGTGTGCCGAAAGTCACCGTCGTATCGAGCGTGTGCTCTACATGGCCGCCATCACTGCAGCGCGCCATAACGCCGTTATCAAAGAGTTCTACCAGCGTCTGCGCGCCAACCAGAAACCATTCAAAGTCGCTATCACTGCTTGCATGCGCAAACTGCTCTCCATCGTTAACGTCATGGTTCGTGATAGTACCCCCTGGAAAATCAAGGAGGCGCCAGTTTTTGCTTGACTTCAAACACAGTTGCTTGACTTCAAACACAGTCGCTACCGCGTGGTGGTACTGACTTCATGGGTCCGCGTAATCAGCTGTGTTAAAATCCTCAATTATGAAAATAAACCGTCGTGGTTTCCTTGCAGCGTCGTCTTCGGCATTGGTGTTAGCGAAAACCAAATTATCAGCAGCGGAAAATGTTCAACCTTCTGAAATCTCGAAGCCTACCGGGAAAAGGCCGCTTTCGATCGAGGAAAGAATCGTAGGGCGGGAGGTGACAGTCTACACCACCGCTGACAACACTAATCACCGCCTGTCTGCTACTGACACCCTGACCTTCAAACACATGGGCCAGCCGCTCGAAACTCAGATATGTGTCTTTGTAGATCCCGCCAGGAGATTTCAAACGATCCTGGGCATCGGCGGCGCACTTACGGATGCCTCTGCTGAGACGTTTGCAAAATTGCCGCCAGCTAAACAGCGGGAAATTCTAAATGCTTATTTTGATGTCCACAACGGCATCGGGTACACCCTGGCAAGGACCAATATTCACAGTTGCGATTTCTCTAGTGGCAGTTACACCTATGTAAACGAAGGCGACAAGGATTTGCAGTCCTTCAGCGTCAGTCATGACAAGCAATTCCGCATTCCCTTTATCAAACAAGCGCTGGCCACGGCCGGAGGGAAACTCAGCATTTTTGGCAGCCCCTGGAGTCCACCGGCTTTTATGAAGGACAACAACAATATGCTTCACGGTGGAAAGTTGAAGCAAGAGTTTTATCAATCCTGGGCCAACTATTACACGAAGTTCATCAAGGCATATCAGAAAGAAGGCATACCCATCTGGGGCATTTCGATTCAGAACGAACCCATGGCCACCCAAAAATGGGAGTCGTGCATTTACTCCGCCGAGGCAGAACGAGACTTTCTGAAGGACTATCTTGGCCCGACGATGAAGAAGGAAGGGCTGGGTGATAAGAAGATAATTGCCTGGGATCACAACCGTGACCTCGTCTACCAGAGAGCCAGCACGATCCTGACTGACCCCAAGGCCGCCAGTTATGTGTGGGGCATTGGTTATCACTGGTACGAGCCCTGGAGCGGCGGCGAGGCGATGTACGACAACGTTAAGCTCGTGCACGAATCTTTTCCTGACAAAAACCTGATCTTCACTGAAGGCTGCAGTGATTCCTTCAATGCTCAAAGGCTTAACGACTGGAAATTAGGCGAACTGTACGGAACTTCAATGATCAACGACTTCAACAACGGCACTGTCGGCTGGACCGATTGGAACATATTACTGGATGAAACGGGTGGGCCAAATCACGTCCAGAATTTCTGCTTTGCGCCAGTTCACGCCGAAACGAAATCGGGTCAGCTGATCTACACAAACTCGTATTACTACATTGGACACTTTTCAAAGTTCGCCCGCCCGGGCGCCAAGCGGATTGCGAGTTCACCCAGCAGAAGTCAGTTGCTTTCCACTGCCTTTATCAATCCCGATGGAAAAATATCCGTAGTGGTCATGAACAAGAGCGACGAGAAGATCTCCTATTACCTCTGGCTTGACGGCCAGGCCGCCGAAGTCAGCAGCTTGCCGCATTCTATTCAGACGCTTGTGTTCTGACTGCCTTCGGCGCCGAGTCAACGGACGTCGTCGTGTTATAGATTCAATGAATTACACAGACACATCGACCAGCTTATGTTTCTTCGACAATACACTTACTTGCGTGCCGCACTCGTAGTAGCTCTGACTCTCACTTCAACAACTCTCGTGCCTGCACAGACTCACGCGCAGCGCAAGGAAGATATTTATTCCAGAGAGTATAATTCTGCGATCATGAACAGGGTCTACGACTGGCAGCTCGCCAAGCCCGTAGAAATAAACCAAAAGAATAGCAACTTAGATACGATGTTGGATGATCCCCAGCCGGGTCGTGAAGACTGGTGGTGGTGTGACGCTCTCTTTATGGCGCCTGTGATGGCCAACCGATTCCGAGTTCAGTTGAAATCTGTTGAGTATGCCATCACTCCAGGCCAAAAGTCGCCCACTTGGCCGCAGAGCGATCGTCCTGAGTCGGGTGGCAGCAAATACTGGCGGAAGCCAAGCGCCGCATAGCGTCAAGCAAGCTCGCAGAATCGCAGGCCTGATCTCAATTTCCTGCTAAGATTCTTGTTTTCATTGCCCTTATATTTGGCTTAGTATGCCTCCGGTGTTCCAGACTTGTCCGTTTCAAATACTTGAGAGTTTCGGCCATGAATTCAGGTGAAATCTATCCAAAGAAGATCCGCGGCCTCACCAGGTTTGATCTCAATGCGCCGCCGAACGATGAACGTATTGACGTGCTGATGCAAAGGTATTTGCGGAGGCTGCGGTTGTCTTTGCCAAAGCATAGGAGAGCTACCGGCAGAGTGCCCGGCGCCGCTGTCATCATTAGAAAAGGGCACGAGATCGTCCATCTCAAGGGCTATGGCTGTGCGAATATCGAAACGGGGGAGCAGGTATCCCCCGAAACTGTTTTCGACCTTGGCTCGGTCTCCAAGCAGTTTACTGCTTTCGCGGCGCTCAGCATTTTTGCGGCGTCTGAGTTAGATACCCCGATTTCAAAATATCTTCGCGGCTTTCCACGCTTTGCAGACAAAATCACAATCAAGCAATTGATCCACCACACCGCTGCTCTACCTGACTATATGGATCTCCACGTTGCAGCTAGACGCGCCGCCGAAGATTGGTACCTTAAGGTCATGAGGCGGCACGATGATTGGTATCCGCAGATGCCTCGCAGAAAGAAAGCCAAAGAGCTCACAAATAGAGACGTTCTCAAGTTGGTTGCTTCGCAAAGACTTCTGCCTCGAGAGCCTGATATAAACTTCGAATACTCAAATACGGGTTATGTGCTGCTGGCAGAAATAGTGCGCCGAGCCACCAACCAACGGCTCTCCGAAGTTCTCAAGGAAAAGGTCTTTTCTGTTGTGGGGATGGATAACACCTACGTTTTTGATGAGACCTCTAAGTTCCGCAAGAATGCTCCCGAGGTTTTGCATCACGCGAAGTGCTATAACCCGGTGGAAGGCAAAGGCTTTGTTTCCGTTGGCTACAGCCCGATGAATTTCATTTATGGCGATGGCAACATCCATTCGACGATCGTGGATATGGCTAAGTGGGACGCGCATTTGACACTGCTTGATCACAAGACCATTTTCGAGTCTCACACAAAACGTAAAACACCAGCGGTAGATGCCAGGAGCATTTTGTGGTTGCCTGCGAAATTGCTCCATCAAAAGCAAACGGAATATGGTGCGGGCTGGAACTTGCTTCACAACAGATACAAAGACAACGTTAAGGGAAACGGCAGGTCAGTGACCAAAACCTTTTCCAGCCGAGCTGAATACCATCGCGGCGAATGGTTAGCCTGGCAGAATTATATTGCGCGAGCTCAAAAGTGGATGTTGCCCGCGGAGGGGGAGCGTGTGGATCCCAAAACCTGGGAGAGTATGGGAATAGTTGTGTTAACCAACAATACCGTTCTCGCAATGCATAAAGAGTACTATCCTTGCGTTTTGGCTAAACAGATCGCACAGCTTTACTGGGGGCATTTCAAGGAAGACAACATCATAAACTGTGTTACCTGCGCGCTATGAAAATAATTCAATCGGGCTCATCGCTTCAGTATCGATTGGACTTCGGGGCGGCTCGAGCGCTGACCGCGCCAGGAGTAAGCACGTAAGCCATCGATCGCTGTCCAGGTCGTGTGGCAACGAGTGCGAATATTTTCCTCATCGGGATCACCCCAACTCCCATCCTCGTTTTGCACCGCCAGCAGGTACTTGGTGCCGCGCATTATCAGCGGGTGACTGGCGCGCAAACCGAAGGCTTTCAGCGAGTCAAGCAACTCTCCCAGGACCTCAGGATCTTTTCGCTCGCAGGCGGCGGCCACATTCGCCTGCAAAAATGCAAACTCCTGCGGCAACCAACGAGGGCGTAGCCGGTATGTGCCGTAGTCGTTCAGGGTATAGACAATGTGTGTGGCTGCGTAAATCGCGTCGCGCAGGAATTCAACATTTTCGTCAGCGCCAACCGGGTAAGGTCTCATCGTAGGTAGCCACTTAAGGACATCCAGATAGCGAACTCCGAAGAGTATGCGGCATCGCCCGCTGAGGTAGGTGCTGGCCAGCGCTCGCATCCAAACTCTATAACGGCTCTGGATTTCCAAACGCCTGCGACATTGCCTGCAGAATGTTCGACCGCGCTGATTCTTCAGGCCACAGTCACACGGGTAAGGCAGATCATTCGCAGGCGGCTCGCTGACCGGGTCGAAGCCCAGCAAGTCCTGAACTGAAAACTGTTTGGCGGCAGCGCGTATTTGCGCGTTGAGTGCGGCATCCCGCACGCCAAGGCGGCTTAACGCGTAGCGGACTAAGACAAAATCGAGGACCAGATCCGCGGTGGCGTCGGATGGAACAACTGGATGCAGACGGCTCCAGCGTTGGGCGAGTTTTTGCGCCCGTGACCTTGCCAGTTGCCGGAGGTTCGCATCGCGCGAAGTAGCGCCCATGAGAGCGAAGCAGCAGATCAATAAGCTGCCATAGTTATCGAAGCCTTCCCGTTTATTGGCGGTACGATAGATGAAATCCAACCCGCGTTTGATCGATGTCTCGCTGCTGGGGAGCGGTCCGGATGCTTTGGTCATTGGCAGAGTTTGAATCGGCGAATGTGGCAAGGTGTTTCGCGATGACGCAAGCGCGAGTCGCTGCGCACTTCAGAACGTTAAAGTTATTGACACCCCGAAAGAAAACTTATATAGAGTGTTGAGTTCAAGACTGGTCGCAGGCGAGTGTTTTCCGGAAATCCCTGGACCAGGTTCTAATCGCTCAGAAAGGAAAAACTAAAAATGGTACTTAAAGGCGGCGAGCCGACGAAGACGACCAAAAAGAAAGCTACGAAAAAGAAAGCCACTAAGAAGAAGGCTGCGAAAAAGAAATAGCCGAGCCTTAAGCCCAGGCAATTCCCCTAGTCAAGACCGCGAAAGTGACCAGGTCCACTGTTCATCTTTCGCGGTCTTCAGTTTTGGCCGGCGCCGCCGCGAGTTTGCAGTGATGCTCACTGCGACAGTCCAATCTTCTGCAAAAGTTCAAGTACGCGCGGGTCCTTGCGCAGGTCATCGAGGCGCGGGTCCATCTTAAGTTCCGCAACGGAAATATAGTGGCCTTCGGCAGCCTTTTGTAAGATCGCAATCGCCTGCTCTTTTTCACCGAGCAGTGCATACAGGTAAGCTGCCTCTTTTGGCAGATACATATTGCTCTTCCCCGGTTGGTTTAACTCATTTGATATCTTCAGCGCTTCATCCCTCTTACCAACAAGTGTGTATGCCTGTCCGAGCGCGTAACTGATCTCACTGTCTTCAGGGTCTGCCGCATGAGCCTTTTCCAGTTCCGTGGTCGCCTCCGGGTAGTTCTGCTGTAGTTCATGGATTTGGGCAATATAAGTAAACATTGCACCAAAGTGCGGCTCGATCTCCAAAGTCTTCCGGCACTGTTCCAGCGCGCTATCGTAATCGCGCGCATAAAGGAGTATCACTGCGAAATCTTTATTGATACCAAGCGAAAGAGGATCCAGTTGTTGCGCTTTTTTTATCTCCTCAAGTGCCTCCTTCAGCCTGCCTTGTAATAACAACTGTGCTGCATACCAATGGTGGGCAGTGGGATATTTTGGATTCAACTCTATTGCCCTGCGATACTCATTCTCCGCCCCCTGCCAATCCCAATCCGTAACTGCCTTGATTGAGGCCAGCGAAGTGTGTGCCTCAGCGAGACTATCGTCGTATTTGAGTGCGAGGGTTACGGCGCCCTTCGCCAAAGCGTAGCCTTCTTTGGGCGCGAGAAAGCCGTAATCACTTCGGAGAGTGTAGCAATCCGCCAGCCCGGTATACGCCAACGCATAACTTGGGTCTTTAACAATCGCTTCCTGGAAAAAATTTGTTGCCTGTTTGAATCCTTCATCAGTGCGCTTGTTCCAGTGATAGCGTCCCTTTAAATAGGCCTGGTACGCCTCGCCGCTGTCGGTATAGGTTTTCACCAGCTGGGTCTGATCAGCTCCAGTTAATTTCAGTCGCAGTTGTTCGGAAACGTTTCTGGCGATTTCTTTTTGGACGGTCTGGATGTCGGCAGTTTTTCGCTGATACGCGTCACCCCAAATTTGGCGGTTCCCTTGTACGTCCATCAGCTCAACCTTGATCGTTAATTCATCGCCCTCTTGTATGATGTGCCCAGTTAGCACTGCGCGCACATTCAGATCACGTCCAATGGTCTGAACGTCTAGATCCTTGCCTTTGTAGCGAAAGACCGAACTACGCGCGATCACTTTCAAGTTGGCCAATTGAGATAGGTTGTTAATGATGCTCTCAGTCATGCCGTCGCTTAGATACTCACGATCGGGATTAGCCATGAGTTGCGGGTCGCTGGAAGCATAGGTGAACGGCAAGATGGCTAAAGAGTCCGAGTGGTCTGTCCCTAACCACCAGCTAATCGCAACCGCTAACAGAATGAGTGCAAGCGCTGAAGCCAGGAGCGCCCACTTATTGCGCTGGACTTTGCTGAGAATGCTGTCAGCCACCTTTTCCGTCGGCGTGGACGCTGCAACCCCTTTGGTACGTGAGGCGCCACCCTGAGTGTCGGCCGCCGAGAGTCTAGCTGGCAGTTGTCTTAAGTCGGTCAGGAAGTCCTGGGCACTCTGATATCTTCCTGCTTTGTCTTTGGAGAGCATCTTGCCCAAGAGAGTTTGTAATTCAGGTGAAACTTGAGCTTGAAATTGCTCCGTCGGAATTGGCTCGCCGAGCAATATCCGAGACATGGTGACGGCAGCGCTCTTGTCCTTGAAAGGGTGCTTTCCGGCCAGCATTTCATATAAGGTCACGCCGAGGCTGAAGATATCGCTGGACGCATCGAGTGGTTCACCCTGTACCTGCTCCGGTGACATGTACGGCATGGTCCCGACAACCAGGCCGGGCGTACTCAAGAGGGTTGCTGTCGGCGCGTCATTGTCCACTGTAACGCTCGAACGCATTTGTTTAGCCAGGCCAAAATCCAGGATCTTAAGCTGGCCACGCGGAGTGATCATCATGTTCTGCGGTTTGATGTCGCGGTGAACAATGCCGTGCGCGTGAGCTTCAGCCAGTCCTTCTGCCGCCTGCTCGGCTATAGCCAACACAGTCGTGAGTCCCAGCGGCTGGCGCTCCATCTTTTCGGCGAGCGTTTCACCTTCGATGTATTGCATCACGATGAAAGTGAGCGAGTCTTCCTCGTTGACGTCGTAGATGGCGCAGATGTTGGGGTGGTCCAGCTTGGCGGCTGCCTGAGCTTCTCTGATTAATCGTTTCTTGAGGTTATGTTCGGCAAGCAGATACGGTTGCAGGACTTTGATTGCGACCTTGCGATCGAGTTTGGTATCAAGCGCCAGATAGACTTGACCCATCCCGCCTGCGCCTAGCTTCTTGATTATCCGATAGTGCGCGATGGATTCGGCGATCATTGACTCTGTTCTGGGAAACTTCAGAACGAATGCTGGGACAGAGTCCAGCCAGGGACTGGATTCAGAAATTATGCACGCTAGCAGATTCGAACTACTGAACCCTGGCGTGTGAAGCGAGAGCTCTGGGCCGAGCGGGCGTTAATCCTTACGACGTTGAATCATCGAGGTGCACGCAATCCTGTTTACTCGCTGCCAAAACACATTGGCATCTTACTCGAAAGCAGGTCAAAGAGACAGCTTGTCTCAGATGAAATGACCAAGTTTCCACATCCTAACATAAGCAAACCCTCGGCCAACCTAGTACCATAATTTTCTTTAACGATTGCGACGATTTGTGTTAAGAAAGCTCCCCTTGAATCGAAAATTCTAAATGAAAACGTTGGGCATCGATGGCGCACCGGGGGCACGCACGCCGATAACGAGCTAACGCTGCGTTCGTTACCAGATGGTCATCTTAATCGGAGAAATCAGATGTCAATAGCACAGCTGAGGAGCAGCTTTCGCGAACGGACCGATCGAGGCTTTTCGGCGTTACGTACTAAGCACCCGTCTCAGCTCACCTCGTAAAGCGCGTATTCGTTCTTAAGCCGATGAACATTAACTGGAGCGGCTAGAGAAGTCACCCTCACGCTGTATAAATTGATTAGATTTCAAGCGCAGTCTGCCAAAAGTCTGCCAAAATCCTGTCGCGATCTGATCCCGATGATTTGGCGGACTGTTTTTGAGTATCATCTATAGCTCACATGCGCTCTCGGGCGAGAAACAGCCCGGCCAGGTATTAAGCCCGAATCACGATTAATGAGAGAATATATGGAAAAACCCAATCCGTAGGCAATCCGTTCTGATGTCTGTAACTTTGCGCGACGAATGGTGTCGTATCGTCGGCCACAAAGCCGAAGAAGCCGCCGAGCCTTGTGCCCGCCCACAGTCGCCCTTGACGATCTTCAAACAACTCCTGGATGGTTTCATCCGGCAAACCATCACGTTTGGTGTAGTGCCGGACGTTGCCGTCAGTGCGGCGGCGATAGAGACCACCGAATGACGCAACCCACAAGGAACCGCAGTGTCTTCGAGGAGGTCGAGTTAATATCTTTCGCACGTCTCGGTGCTGCCCACGAATCGACGCGAAAAGATTTTTTAACGGCCAGACCGAATCTCCATTAGAATGCCCGTACGTTTTGCTCATAACATAGTTAGTGCGCTCATCCATCAATGCAAATGTATGATCTCATAG
>JALYSR010000309.1 GCA_030854715.1 Acidobacteriota bacterium | reverse complement strand
GCACCGTTGAATGAGACCACGAAAAGCAATCAATCCAAGTTGCTCGTGGAAACTCGGATAGAAGGGTGAACCAATCAACCCCGAATCGCGCTCTTGACCCGACCCGGCTTCATAGAAGTTGACGCGGGCGCGCGCTAGGCGACAACGTGAAAAAGAAACGACAAGTTGAAAAACGAGCTATCGCGCCTCGCGTCCAACGAATTGTTGAGTGGCCCGTGATTGGAACCACGCAACGTGATTTTCTTCCCGGCCAGGAACAACACAAGCCCCGTTACGCGGAGCGCGCTTGCGATTAATTCAAGCTACATTGTCAAAATCAAAATTGCGATGACACCCAACGCCCCGGCATCAGGCGCGCGCCAGGGAATGTATCGATCCAAGGGAATCGCGGTGGCGTGTCAGCTGCATGCCGATGGTTAGGCGGCTCCCGATTTCACGTCTATGAAAACGAGAAAGTCTGTCGGTACGGCTTCTACTCCCAACTGCCGTAGCATGGTCGTTACTTGTCCGCGGTGGTAGGAAGAATGATTCACCACGTGCTGCATCATTTGCCCCAGCGGGTACTTCCATTCTTCACCTTTCGTATTGATGTAAGCGATCACCGTCTCAAGAGACTCATCAGTTAGTCTGTCGACGAATTCTTCCTGGTCCCTTTCTATCTCGGCCCACTTGGCTCCCAACAAACTGACGTTTGGGAGGTCGGTGGGATTGAACATGTCCTTTGGTGATGTGCCCTGCCAGCGCATGAGGAAAATCCATTCTCCAAATAGAATGTGCACTAGTGTATCCAGCACAGAATGATGACTGCTTGAGAGATCTCTGGTGAACTGCTCTGCGGTAAGATTAGACACGGCATTGAGCATTAGGGCGTTGGCCCATCGGTTGTATTCATATAGAAGTTGGATGTCTTTCTTGTTCATGGCGTTGTTCCTATAGACAGCCGCAGCCGCCTAACGTCAGAGTTTGACCGGACGCGGCGATTATCGACAACATGGAAGCCAAGGAACAGGTTAAAGAACGCGCTATCCCGCTCTCCGGTCCAACAAGTTGTTGGATGGCGTGTTGATTGAAACACGCCACCTGCGCTAGATGTTTTCGGCGTATCGCGATCGTAATTTCACTTGAAAGCCACACCATGAGGGCGTGCCGGTCCACTGGCGAGCACTCTGTTAAAATCAAGCTGGAATCTAGAGTCCAGCACGAGATTATTGGCGGTCACTTTCGCAACATGAATCTTGTGGTCGCCCTCAGCATGGACTTTCCCAGCCTCGTCCTCGTTCAAGAAATAGTCCGTAACGACCAGTCGCTTTTCGTCTTCGGTAAGGGCAAGATAGTGAGGCCCTGAATTCGCGCCCAAATCCAGAACCTTCAAAACCTTCGGCAGCTCAGGTTTCGAGGTATCAAACATGACGACCCTGCCAGCCATATTCATCGTGACGAATAACCTCTTGCCATCTTTCGTCATACGCATGAGTTGAGGCCAGCCGCCTTTGGCGATTGAGTTGAAGTCAAAGACAGCTTTCGCCGTTCCCGCTTGAGTATCCAGCAGGTAGAGTTGACCAGCGCCCATGCCTGCCGTGTAGCCGCGGCCTTTCCCGTCACCAGGAATTAACCGCACGTCAATAGTTCCACCTGCACCGGGCATCTTGATCGTGCGGTCAATTGTTCTGTCCTTGAAATTCCACACTCTCACGCTGCCACGCAACTCCAAATCTCCCGGCACAGCGTGCAACGTGGTCGAAGGGCAGATGAAGTCGCTCGTGACCATCAAATTGATTTCCGGGCGAACTGAGATACCGTGAGGATTGAAACCATCATCGGGCGGCGCTTTGGGATATTCCGCCACTAGCTTTAAGTCTTTGCCAAACTCCGCAATCCTTCCCGGATGATGTCCTTGTGCTCCGCCCATCATCGTCACGAGAAAGCCACCATCGGCCAGCGGGTAAAACTCGTCCGCGATGGCAGACTGGGGCGGATCAGCCGAGGAGATGAAACTGGGCGCTGCAGCATTGGACACATCAAAGAAAAAGACTTCCTTTTGTCCCTTCAAAACGCTCAAGAGTCCACCGCAGGCCAGCACACGGCCGTCGCGCGAGAGTCCCACATGATGAGGTTCATTCCAAGTTGCTCCAGGCCCAGTCAGTGGCACGGTCGTGATTACCTTTCCGTAATCAGCGGACTTTTCATCAAAGTTCGCGACTGCCAGAAAGTCCGGGCTTTTACGCGCCTGATCGCCTGCCCATACAAACAGGTATTTCTCAGTCTTAGCTGCCAGCGGATCGGAAGGATCCGCCTGCGAAACATTTGTCTTGCCTGGAAAGTAGAGGCCTCCTACAACGAGGAGTACGCCAAGCGTCAAGAACCATACCTTGTTAAGTTTCAACCAAGTCATTGTCTTTTTCCTCCTCATAGAGATGTATTGACTGCAATTAGACTCGCGCAATTTTACAACAGCCATCCAACGGTTGAGTTGACCGGGCGCGGCGATTAGCGACAACCTTCGCCGCACCGAGCAAGTTAAAGAATGCGCAATCCGCGCTCCGGTCCAATGGTACGATGAAAGTCGGGTTTCAAATTAAGAGTTAAGCGCAGATGTCTCCAGCAGGATAATGATCTCTACGCTTGACTCCGACTTTCATACCCGATTTGTTCGACGCCGTCCGGAACAGACAAGAGACATTATGAAGTTGCAGTCCGCGCGGTTTCCTTCTGCAACGCCGTGAATGTCCACGTGGCCGATAGCAAGTCAATCACGCCAAATAGCAGCAAAGGCTTTGGCGCGCCAGCAAGCAATACGAACGCAACGAAGTAAATGATGACCGCCGCCCGCGCCCAAACTGTCCAACGAATGAAGACTGTTACACCGTGTCGGGCTCCTTGGATATAGTAATAGGCCAGACAAATCACGAACATGCCATTGACGCGAATCCAGATTTCATTTGTCGGTGGTGCGCCAAAGATTCGCAAGAGCAGGTTTGGAAAAAGAAGTAAGAGCACACCTAATGCTCCAAGGTAGATTCCAAAGACAAAAAGACTTTTGGCAGCTCCGGTCATGGGTTATGTACTCCGAGATTAAGAGGATCCACGGCGTCGAACGTCGGCGCTAAGGGGCGCCCCGCTCGCCGGGCGTCCCCTTCAGCGCCATGTTAGACGGGCCGCGGATTCAGAATGAGCGCATCACTCTCAAGGCTCAACTACCGCTTCG
>JALYSR010000307.1 GCA_030854715.1 Acidobacteriota bacterium | reverse complement strand
TTACACGATAGAAACTCGCGCGCAGGTAGCGCGGGCGATTCGTTGAAGCTGGAGATCCAGTCAGACGGATTCAGAAGTGAGGGTAAGGATATGAGGCTGGTATTAAGTTTAATTTTGTTGATGGCCTTAGTTCCGGCGTTGACGTCAGGCGTTGCCGCCCAGGGCGGATCGAGTGCCGCGCAAAACGCTGACGATCTCCGCTTGCAGCTACTCGACGTTCAGGCCAAGGAAGCTGCGTTGCAGGAGCGAGCGCGGCAGTTAGACGAGAATCTGAAACCGGAAAATATCGAGCGGTCGTTAGCGGGCATTGGCTCAACAAAACCCGAGGAGCTGCGTGAGCTGCGTCGTCGCCAACTCACCATAGACAGAGAGAGCGTGCGCACCCAACTTAAGTTAGTTACAACAAGCCGCGAACGTTTGGAGACTGCCGTCCGCACTGCTGACACGGCCGCTTATCAACAGAGCGCCGAAGGAATCAACGTTCCGACTGATCAAATTCTGATGTATGGCGCTCCGCATTGGCTGGTTGGAATACTCGGGGGTGTTATTGCACTTCTGGGAATTGTGTTGGTCGTTCTCTTCGTTCGTAGACCGTAACCAACGCTCAAGTTTAATTGGATTGGCGTTAGGGGCTTGCCCCCTGATGTGCGGTTGCGGCTTTGCCCAACCGTGAAAAACCTGAAAAAGGTTTTGGGCTACGCCCAGAGGTTGGGGCGTAGCCCCGGGATTAGAGTCGGAAGGTCAGAGACCTTCCGCACATCAGGAGGCATAGCCGAAGACCATTCGCCCAAAGATTTCGTCGCGGTGGTCCAGTGAGATTTCAAGGTGCGGCGGCTCAGCCGCATTACTCTAAATGCTATTCAACTGTAACGGACTTCGCCAGGTTGCGCGGCTGATCGACGTCGCAGCCGCGACGCACGGCAATGTGATAGGCAAGCAATTGGAGTGGGACGATCGAAAGGATTGGTGAGAGCAAATCGCTCGACGGCGGGATGCTAATAACGTAATCGGAAACCACAGACGACATAGTGTCGCCTTCAGTCAACACTGAAATGACGATGCCCTCGCGCGCCTTCACCTCCACAATATTTGAATGCGTCTTTTCATAACGTACTTCTGAAGCGTGATTGCCCTCTTCCCGCGTGTTGATGAACAGGACGGGCAAGCGTTCATCGATTAGCGCGTTTGGACCGTGTTTCATTTCGCCCGCGGGGTAGCCTTCCGCGTGAATGTAGGAAATCTCCTTCAATTTGAGCGCGCCTTCCAGAGCTACGGGAAAGTTGATCCCGCGACCGAGGTAGAGAAAGTCAGTAACGCGGAAGAATTCTTTGGAAAGCTCCTCAATATCGTCTGACTCATTAAGCAGGTGTTCGAGTTTGACCGGCAACTCAGCCAATTGCTGCGCATGGTGTTTTGCTTCTTCGGTGGACAGCGTTCCCCGCAAGCCGCCGAGATAAAGTCCAAACAAATAAAGCGCGACCATCTGGCAGGTAAAAGCCTTGGTGGATGCGACTCCAATCTCCGGGCCCGCGTGCGTAAGAATCGTGCCATCTGCTTCGCGCACGATCATCGAGCCCTGCACATTGCAAATAGCCAGCGCTTTAGCTCCCAGCTTGTTGCCTTCTCTTAACGCGGCGATCGTGTCTGCCGTCTCGCCGGATTGCGAGATGACCAGCAGCAGAGTGTTTTCATCCATTACCGGGTCACGGTAACGAAACTCCGACGCGTAATCGACCTCGACCGGAACGCGCGCAAGCTGCTCAATCATGTACTTGCCGGCGAGCGCCGCATGCCACGATGTACCACACGCTGCAATCTTGATCGAAGTGAAACGCTTGAAGTCGGCCTCGGTGATGTTTTTCATCTCGTCGAGAAAAACGCGCCCGCTGTCCAGGGAAATTCGGCCCTGCATCGTGTCGCGAACGGCGCGCGGCTGCTCGTAAATCTCCTTGAGCATGAAATGCTTGAAGCCGCCCTTTTCCGCCATGATCGGATCCCAAGTGATGCGCTGAATCGCCGGCTGAACTGAGTTTGCCTCAAAGTCTGTTACGCGCACCGCGTCCTTGTTAATGATGGCTATCTCGCCATCGCCAAGAAAAAAGACATCGCGCGTGTGTTGCAGGATGGGCGGAATGTCGGAAGCAACAAAAAACTCCCGGTCGCCGAGACCAATGACCACAGGCGGCCCCTGCCTCACAGCAATGATCATATCCGGCTCGTCGGCATTGATAATTGAGAGCGCGAAGATACCCCTCAGGTCCAGCATGGCGCGACGTACGGCCTTCTCGAAGTTGCGATCTTCTTTGAGATATTCTTCGATTAGATGGGCGATGATTTCCGTATCGGTTTCAGTGACAAACTGGTGATCGGCCTTGCGCAATTGCTCTTTAAGTTGCAGATAGTTCTCGATGATGCCATTGTGAACAACGACGATGCGCCCGGTGCAGTCGCGGTGGGGATGCGCATTCTCTTCGGTAGGACGACCGTGTGTGGCCCAACGGGTGTGGCCGATACCGTAGGTGCCGTCGAGGGGACTTAGCCGGATAACTTCCTCGAGGTTGCGTAGTTTTCCTTCGGCCCGACGGATTTCGAGATCGTGGCCTTCATTGACCACGGCGATGCCCGCGGAGTCGTAACCGCGATATTCCAGCTTGCGCAACCCGTCAATGATTAACGGCACAACCTGCTTGTTGCCAACATAACCTACAATTCCGCACATAAAATCAAGGGATGAAGGATGAGGGATGAAGGACGAATAAATCGCTCCAACCTACTGTTCATCTTTCCTTTCAGCTAAACGTTTTTTAATTACTGCCGGAACACCGGCGACGAGCGTGTCAGGCGGCACATCTTCAATGACTACCGATCCAGCTGCCGTGACGGAACCCTTGCCAACTTTAACCGGCGCTACCAGCATTGTGTCCGAACCGATCCTCACGTCGTCCTCGATAATTGTTTGATGCTTGTCTTTGCCATCGTAATTGCAAGTGACCGTGCCCGCGCCGATATTTGTGTTCTCGCCGATGGTTGCGTCACCGAGGTAGGTAAGATGCATTGACTTTGAACCACGTCCCACTCGAGACTTCTTCACTTCCACAAAGTTGCCAACCACGGAGCCTTCCTCGAGCCGGGTGTTCATGCGCAGATGCGCGAATGGCCCCACCGAACAGTTTGATTCAATCTCGGAATCGACGATTACACAATGATCTTTCACCACCACGTTGTTTCCCAGACGCGAATTTGTGATGCGCGTGCCCGACCGAATTTCACAAGCTTCGCCGAGTACTGAGTGGCCTTCGATAAAGACATCCGGGTGTATCACGCAATCGCGCCCGAGCCGGGACTCCGCGCTAATGTAGGCACGAGATGGATCCAGGAAGGTTACGCCCGCCTCGACCATGAGTTTGCGTATGGTGTTGCGGCGAAGCAGATTCTCAAACTCAGCCAGCTCGGCCCGGGTATTGATCCCGGAAACTTCACGAGCATCATCGTGAAGATAAACGTTCACTTGTTCGCCGTCGCCGAGAAGTATTTCGGGAACATCGGTCAGATAAAACTCACCTTGTTTGTTCGCCGGCTTCACGCGTCCAAGCGCGGCAAACAGTTTGCGGCTGTCGAAGCAATAGATTCCGGAGTTAATCTCCTTAATCTTCTGCTCCTCTGGCGTAGCGTCCTTCTGTTCCACGATGCGGACGAAGCTCTCGTTTTCATCGCGAACAATCCGGCCATAGCCGGTGGGATTTTCAAGCCGCACACTAAGGACGGAACACGCCGCCCCACTTGATTTGTGGTTGTTGATAAGCGCGTGAAGAGTTTCTGTGCGAATCAGTGGCACATCTCCCGGCAGCACCAGTACAAGAGAATCTGAGTTTGCGAGTTGTGCTTTCGCTGCCATCACTGCATCGCCGGTGCCGCGTTGTTCAGTTTGGTTAACGAACTCTGCCAGCGCGCCTGCTTCGGCTTTTACGGCCTTTTCAACGTCGGTGGCTTGATGACCGACAACCACATAAATTCGTTTCGGGCCGAGAGACTGCGCCGCTCGGCAGACGTAGGTAATCAAAGGCAGACCGCCGAGTTCATGCAGCACCTTCGCCCGGCCGGATTTCATCCTTGTCCCTAATCCGGCTGCAAGAATCAGTACGTTGAGCGAAAGATCGGTTTGGCGGGGCTGCAACGGCTGGCCTTCTTCAATGGGAATGGGCGCCATGGGTTATGCGGAAACAGCTGGTTGGGAGCACGCTTGTTGCCGGCAGGCGAGCACTACGCGTGACAGGAGCAGCGAGTTGTGGCGAACCTTTTCACCCTCTTCAAGAAGAGGCGTGCGAATGACTTGGGTGGATTGGTCAAGCACGCTGTCAATCGGATCATCGTCCATCCCGATTTGGTGGGCCCCTTCCAGCGCATAGCGCTTAGACTGTTCTCTGGTTATTCGCCTATCATTCACAATTACAAAGTCGAAATGAATTTCCGGAGCATAACTCTTTATCGTTTCGAGATGTTGGCGGGCGGTGTAGTTGTCAGTTTCGCCGGGCTGAGTCATTAGATTGCAGATAAAAATTCGCGTCGCCCTACTTTCGCCAATCGCGCGTGAGACTCGAGCCACGAGCAGATTTGGCAAAATGCTGGTGTAGAGAGAACCCGGTCCAACTGTAATTACATCCGCCGCGCGGATCGCTTTCAAGACTTCGGGAAGTGGCAGACATTGTTCAGGCTCCAAACGCAGACGCCGAATCGGAACGCGAGATGACGAAATTTGAGTTTCCCCACGAACGACGGTTCCATCTTCCAACTCCGCAACCAATCGAACATCACTAATTGTCGCCGGGTAGATGTGTCCCTTGCTGGCCAAAATTTCCGACGACAATTTGACCGCTTCAGTGAAATCGCCCGTGACCTCAGTTAGCGCCGCCAGGAACAAATTGCCGAAGCTGTGCCCGCCTAGTTCGCCGTCCCCG
The DNA here is from genome assembly GCA_030854715.1 of Acidobacteriota bacterium. Taxonomy (GTDB): domain Bacteria; phylum Acidobacteriota; class Blastocatellia; order Pyrinomonadales; family Pyrinomonadaceae; genus PSRF01. The sequence continues at coordinate 4,225 of JALYSR010000307.1, read as the reverse complement.
CGGAAACGATAACGAAAGAGGCGAGAAAGCAGGTTGGAATCCTCCGATAGCGCGATCATGCAGTTGCGAATATCGCCCGGAGGCAGCATCTGCAGCTCTTCGCGCAAACGTCCCGAGCTTCCCCCATCGTCCGACACCGTGACAATGGCTGACAAACTAGCAATTGAGACTTCTTCCGATTGATTGTCATTAACAAGACATTTCAGCCCGGCAAGCAGCGTCGAAAGCCCTGTGCCTCCGCCCAGGGCGACGAGATTAAGACCACGCTTTTCTTCGGACGAATGCTGCAAAATCAAACGCTCCTGTCAGCCACGCGATGCTGGCTTCTTCGCAGAATCATACCTAAAAGGCGAAGGCTTTGAAACTGTCTTGTCATTCCAGAAAGAAGTGGCCTCGGTGCGAAATTCCCGAGGAACCACTAAAGGCGGGGTTGGAAGACTAACTTATCAAAATCCGGATCATTGCGGAGAGAGGTCAAATCGTGATCGTGCTGAGCCCGAACTCTGAGTGTGGGTTGAAGATCCAGGGCTCGTTGCAGCGACTGCAAGGCGAGATCGACCGCACCGAGTCGTGCACGAGTGGCCGCCAGTCCATAGTGGATATGCGCCGCTTCGGGTTCGCGCTTCAGTGCTCGCTCAAACATCTCCTGCGCCGCTACGTATTCCCCGCGGTTAAGCTCGATGACCCCACGGTCGTAAAGCGAGTCGGCGTCGCGCGGCAGCATGCTTTCTGTTCGTAATCGTGCATCTGCAACGGCTAGATAAGTGCGCGCTCGAGCTGCAACTTCTGAGACTTGTGAGTATTTGTCGAGTAATGCACGAAATTGATTACGCGCTTCGCCGAAGCGACCGCGGGTGAATTCTTTGTGGGCCCGTTCGAAGGCTTTCATGGCCGCAGACTCGTCGACTGTCGGTAGTCGAGGAGATGTGGGAGCTATGGGCACAGGTCGTTGGGCGCGTACCGCGGCGAGCTTTTGAGTCGTTTTGACTCTGGGCGCAACTGTTTTCTTGTGCGTCGCTACGGTAGATTTTCGCGGAGCTGCCTTTGGTGCGGCTTTCTTAGCAACGCGCTGTTTTGGTGCAACTTTTTTAGTAATGGCTTTTCGCGCTGGCTTGCTTTTCAAAGAGACTTTCGCTTTCGCAGTCTTTCGCGAAACGGCCTTTTGGGCAACTGCTCTTTTTGCCTTCGGGCGATTCTTTGCCACGACAGCGCGCCGCTTAGCGGCAGACTTAGGGGAAGATCGACGAGCTGCCGCTCGGGACGTTGAACGTCTTAAACCTTTTGTGACTGCGCTCATGAAAGCTTCAAATTGACTGGGCTCGTGTGGAGTTAAGCGCTCTGGAAGTTGCGGCCGCAGAGTAACATAGCTCTTCCTCTAAATCAACGGGAAAAGAGGAGTTGCGGCCACGTTTAAAGGCTCCTCGGCCTTGACAATGGTCCAATTTAGCCAACAAAGGAAAACACTTGAAGCACATTGTTGGCTGTGTTACAGTCCTTCCAGCTTCTGGGTGCGGCCAGCTAGCCGCTTTCATACCGCACCCCATTCGAAAAAACACTTTATCTTCAGAGGCTTGACCAGAAAGCCATTTCGCAAATCAACGCCCGCCCAGTTGTCCTTGCCTGCGTTAACTCTACCAGAAAGCTGTATCAATGCCAGACGCGCCTATCTCGCTTCGCGAGCGTGAGTATCACCAAATCAAGGCCGTGCTCGCCCGACTGCGCATGGATGCGTCGGCCCGGGTGGTCTTTTTGGTGGATAAAGACGGTCAGGAGATCGCTGTTCAAGGTGAAATAGGAAATCTTGACACAACAAGTCTTGCGTCTCTGGCGGCCGGCAATGTCGCGGCCACAGGCGGCATGGCTCAGCTAATCGGCGAAAAAGAATTTCCGACGCTTTCCCATGAAGGCGAGCACGAGAGCATCCACATCTCCGTCGTGGGACGGCTGCTACTCATGGTTGTTTTCGACGAACGCTCAACTTTAGGACTGGTAAAACTGCGGACTAAGCAGATCTCGCTACAGTTGGCAGCCATGGTTGACGAGATCACTCGGGCTGACTTTAGCAATGAAGTTTCACCTTTCGCGGAAATCACCGATGAAGACATCGACAGCCTTTTCCAATAAATGACAGCAGAGTAGCGACTTATGACCTTCATCAATTACGCATCCAGAGAAATAAACTGCAAGATCGTCTACTACGGTCCGGGCCTTTGTGGAAAGACCACAAACCTGCAGCACATTTTTGAGTCCACTGCGCCACAAGCCCGGGGCAAGCTGATCAGTCTTGCTACTGAAACAGATCGGACGCTCTTCTTCGATTTTATGCCGCTCGAGCTGGGAACCGTGCGCGGATTTAAGACCCGATTCCATCTGTATACCGTTCCCGGTCAGGTTTTTTATGATGCCTCGCGAAAATTAATCTTGAAGGGCGTTGATGGTGTTGTGTTTGTTGCGGATTCGCAAGAGGAGCGAATGGATGCAAACGTTGAGTCCCTTTACAACCTTGAGGAGAATCTACGCTCCCAGGGATACGACCTGAATAAGCTTCCCTACGTATTGCAACTCAACAAGCGTGATCTGCCCAACATCATTCCGGTTGAGGATCTGACGGCTGAGTTACGGCGTAACGGGGAGCCCGTTGTCGAGGCTGTTGCCTCCACCGGAGCCGGGGTCTTTGATACGTTGAAGGCTGTTGCTAAGCAGGTTTTGACAGAACTGCGCAAAGGCTGACGCCTCAGATTTCGGATCAATCCAGCGACTTAAGCATCAACAATCCATCTCCGCCATTTGAATAGTATTTCGGCAGCCGCTGTGTGACTGAGTAGCCCAGACGTTGGTAGAGCTTTTGGGCGGGTATATTGAGCGACCTCACTTCCAGCCGCACAATTCGCACATTTCGGTGTCTAAAGCCCTTTTCGACCTCCGCCATTAGCCGTTTAGCCAAATGCCGCCGTCGATGATCGGGAGCCACGCCCACCGTGGTTATGTGTCCTGTGTGATCCGGCTCAATCAGGCCAATTACAAATCCAACCATCGCCCCACTCGCAGTGGCCGCCCGATACGAGACCGATTCGGGCGCAGTCAAAAGGTATTCGAAAGTCTCGCGGCTATATGCCTCGCCGTCAACAAAGCAACGTTGGTCAAGTCGCCAGCACTCGTCAAGATGGGAAATCGTGAGCGGCCGAATGTCATAACGCATGCCGACTGGCGCAGGCACATTCTGCTCCGCTTCAACCGGATACTCGTCAGATGCTGGTGCCCACCAGCGGGAGCGAATTTTCTTTAGTACAGCCATTTGGAGCGAACCACTTACCGTATCGTGATTGCAGCTAGTTTACCATCATCGTTTTCCTGATCACTAGAACACAAACATACAATCCCCGTAACTATAAAACCGAAAGTGCTCAGCCACCGCGTAACGGTAGGCAGCCAGGGTCAAATCGGCTCCGGCGAAAGCGCAAACCAGCAGGAGTAAAGACGAGCGAGGAAGATGAAAGTTTGTCAATAACGCGTCAGTGATTCGAAACTTGTAACCTGGCGTAATCGTTAGCTTCGCCTCGCCTTTTCCCGGCTCAATAGTGCCGCCGGCGTTTACGGCCGATTCCAGCGCCCGTGTTGTGGTCGTTCCGACCGCGATGACGCGTCCCCCTTGCGCCCGACTTTCGTTAATCACTCGCGCAGCTTCCTCGCGAATTTCGAAGAACTCAGGAGCGACGCGATGCTGTTCGACATCATCCACGCGAACGGGCTCAAAGGTTCCATAGCCGACATGCAAAGTTATTTCAACCACGCGCGCCTGGCGTACGATCAATGCTTCCGTGACCTGAGGAGTAAAGTGAAGACCTGCAGTCGGTGCGGCGACGGCTCCTCGCTCACGAGCGAAGACAGTTTGATAGCGCTCCCTGTCATCAGTGGAGGTTCCTAAAGGTCGCTTGATATACGGCGGCAAAGGCGTCTGCCCCAACTCATCAATGAGCGTTTCCATTGACTTCTCGCCTTCGAATTTGAGATGCCTCAGCCCTCTTTCCTCACATTCGATCACCTCAGCGCGCAATTCAGAGTTGCCAAAGCGGAGACGAGCGCCACTCGTTAGCCGGTGGGCGGGCCGAACGAGCGCTTCCCAAACCGAGTCTGCGAGCTCGCGAATAAGCAAGACCTCAACTTTTCCGCCCGACGGGTCGCGTTGACCAATCAGCCTGGCGGGAAACACACGTGTGTTGTTGAC
>JALYSR010000299.1 GCA_030854715.1 Acidobacteriota bacterium | reverse complement strand
CTGTTAGGCGATCGAGTGGCCATCAAAATTTTGCCGCCTGAAGTGCGCAACAACGCAGAATGGCTGCGCCGATTTCGTCGCGAAGGACAGGCCGCCCGCCGCTTTCGTCATGCTAACGCTGTCACCGTTTACGATCTCCGAACCGCGAGCGACGGCACTATCTACATGGTTATGGAGTATGTCGAAGGCCATACTCTTGATGCCGAGTTGAAAAACCGCGGACGTTTCACTCCTGCCGAAACTTTCGAGATTCTTCAACCAATCATGAGCGTACTGAACACAGCCCACGCGATGGGTGTGGTTCATCGCGATCTAAAACCTGAAAACATAATGATGTCGAAGGCAAACACGGGGGGAGAGTCTTCGATAAAGTTGCTTGACCTCGGCATCGCCAAGATGCGCGAAATCGCCGGTGTCGAGAGCAGTGGTACCACGGAACTCACAATCGCCGGCCAGGTACTCGGTACCCCTTACTACATGTCGCCGGAGCAGTGGGGGGAACCATCGAGCGATGGCAGCTTTGAGATTGATGGTCGGGCAGACATTTACAGCCTGGGGTTAGTCGCTTATCAGATGATTGCCGGCAAGCGACCCTATTCGGGAAACACACTTCATGAACTGAGACGAGAACACTTGTCGGTTACTCCACCTCCTTTGAGCGAAGTAGCTCCGAGCGTGCCCAAAACATTCAGCGATGCGATTGAGCGCGCCATCTCTAAGGACCGTGCCAACCGGCAGCCGACAGCGGGCCAACTCGCATCTGAGTTGCGTGCGGCACTCGACGACACCACACCCACAGCTTTTCTGGATAGAACTCTTCCCGATATCCCCCATGCTGAAAGCTCATCCGCGCACACTCGCGAGATGCAAGAAGCCCGAAATACCGGGTCGGACGTTAATGCGGCCACGATCATCACTCTCGATGTGAGACCCACTTCGCCGCCAAGCACCGGGTTAGCACCGCCGCTTAATGGCGCGGTTCGGGCAGAGGGTCTTGGGAGGGCAGCGACGCCGCTGGCCTACGATGCGGCAAACGACATGGGCTCCAGCGTCACTGTGCAACGGGCGCCAGCGGCCCCAGTTGATTTAGCAGGACAAAAAAAATCTCGCGGCAAGCCGCTGGTTTTGGTAGGCGCTGGCGTTCTTATCCTGGTGCTGGCAGTAGTTGGTGTCGGCGGTTTTTTTGCGTTTAACTGGCTGAAATCAAAACCGAGTGATGGCAACGCGGCCGGAAACGGCAAAACTGGTGCGAATAATTCGTCAAACGCAGGGGCAGCTACCACCGAGTTTGGCCGTTATTGGCTCGAGGTATTGCCTGGGGGACAGGTTTCCGAGCCGATGCGCGTGGCGGGTGCTGTTCCACTGGACTCGGGGCAGGCTTTCAAATTTCATTTCGAGTTTGGCGAAGATGGCTACCTCTATATCATTGGACCGGGCGAACGAAATCAACCGACCGCGTTTCTAACAGAGAAGCCCGCATCGATCTCGGGTGTGGAAAGTAATCAGGTGACTAAGGGTAGCGACTTCAACTTTCCGAGCGGTATGGAGCACTGGCTGGAGCTTGACAAGAAGCCAGGGACGGAAAACTACATCATAATATTTTCGCCTCAACCTTTATCAGCGCCCGCTTTTTTGAGTTCGCAGGCAACTGGAAAACCGCTGAGCGGAACAGAGCAGACGGAGTTAAATGACTTTCTGGCAAAATACAAAACTAGCGAGCCGGTAACTGAGTTGAATGACAAGGACGGAGCAGCGCCATTCGTCGCAGTGAAAGTGCCCCAGTCCAAGGGCTCGAGGAATCCCGGTGCCCCAATGGTTTTCGAGGTGCGCATCCAGCACAAATAACCCGAGCCAGACTTGCATGAAGATGTGAAGGAGAGTTCTAGATGAGAGTGAAGATAATCTTTTTTAGCTTTCTGTTTGCGATTGCCGCCTTTGTTCCAATGCAGGTTTTGGCGCAGCAGGACGACGACGTTCGCGGCTCTTTTATGACGACGCGTCCCAAAGCCTCGGCGAATACGAATAAAACCGGCCCGACCGCAAGACCAAGCCGACGCCGGCCAAAGACGATCACGGTCAACGTGTCAGGCTCTACCACTGCCGTACCGGCAAGTGGTTCCAGCACCCCAGTCGCCACTCCGGCCAAGACTCAACGTATAGGACTTGGTTTGACCCTTTTCATGCGCGACGCAAATGGATTGGCCGTGCGCACTGATCCCACGCGCGAGTTTCACAAGGGCGATCACATTCGTCTTCTACTCGAGACCAACGCTGATGGTTACCTTTACATATTCAACACTACCGACGGTGGTAGGCCGATCATGATCTACCCGGATCCGGAGTTGGATGAAGCCGGCAATTATGTTCAGGCGCACGTCCCGTTCGAGATTCCCTCCAGCGTGGCAGCCGAAGAGAGACTGCGATGGTTAACCTTTGACGCACACGCGGGTATTGAGAAACTCTATTTTGTGTTCACACGCGAGCCCCTGCCTGCCGTGCCCATCGAAGACGACCTGATCACATACTGTCGCGACAATGCGGGAAAGTGTCCCTGGCATCCGGAGACTAACCTCTGGCCCCAAATTCAAAAGGAGTTGGACCAGCCAATCCTAACAGCCAAGGTAGATATCAAGGCAAAGGCCCAAACCTCGAACGAGCACCGGGCCGCTACTCGCGGAATAGGACTTAATCGAGATGATCCCGAACCGTCATTGATAGTGTTGACAGCGTCAACCAACAAGAACATCCTTGTCACAAGTCTGGAATTGATTCACAGGGATCCGCAAGTGACAGGGGATCCAAAGGACGAAGGGAACTAGCCCAGGGAAAACATAGTAAGTTTGAACGCCATGAAATTCATTACTCTTGTCCTGGCTTTAAGTCTATTGGTTGCCTTTCAATCAGCCGCTTTCTCCCACGAAACTTCCTTGACGTTGGCTTCGCTTGTCCAGCAAACCGATCAAGCGGGAGCCGCTTTAGCAGAGGGAAGACGCTTGCTCAAGCGAGGCAAAGCAGACCAGGCGCTCGGCCAACTTCAGACCGCACTCAAGCTTTTCACCGCCGCTAAAAACAACCACGGCATTGCTGCAACCCACAATGAATTAGGAGATCTGTATCTAAGACAAGGTCAATACAACGTCGCTCTGGATCACTACAAGCAGGCGCTGGAAGGGTTCATGGGCGTGGCGCAGAAACAAGCTGAAGCAACAGCGGCAGCCAGCCTCGTGGATAGTAGATTGGCAAACGCCAATCTGGCCGACGACAAGTTCAATGCAAACTTGATGCTGGCAAAGATCGGCGATGTGAATTTTCGACTGGGCCGGCTGGCCGATGCGAGTTCAGCCTACGCGCGGATGGAAGTGAAGAAGCCTGAAAGTACCGGGGCAAAAGTCGGTCGCAGATTCGGCGGATTGGGTGGAATCATGGGCGGAATCTCAACGGGCAGGGTTGGGGTTGAAGCCCCGGCGGATGCCGTTACCGTGGCGCTGGAAGCGAAGAAAGAGCTCGATGAGTATCGCGTTTCGATTGTCTATTCCAGTTACGAGTTGGGCACGGGACGGATAGCTTACGCTCAGAATGATCTCGATACCGCTAAAAAACATTTTGAGAACGCCTTAGCCGCCGCCGGGAGCAGCCTGGGTGGCATCGCAAAGTTGGGCCAAACGCGTCGCTTCCGTGCGGCAGCCAGAACAAGCCTGGGAGACGTGGCCTTGCGTCAAAACCGGATGAAGGATGCAACTAAGTCGTATACAGAAGCGATAAAAGGGGCCCAGGAAGACAAACGTATCGATCTGGTGTGGCCCGCCCAACGCGGGCTGGGCAGGAGCTTGTGGTTGCAGGGTGTACAAGAGCCTGATGTGAAGAAGTCTGTGTCACTGAGAGAGTCGGCGCTCAAGAACTATCGTGATGCACTTCAGACCATTGAAACTTTGCGAGCCGGCAGCCTGCGCGCTGACGAGGCGCGCACAACTTTTCTGGCTACGACGAAAGACGTCTTCGATGAAACGGCGTCTGCACTCGCGGAGATGGCGCTTTTGTCTTCACCGGCTGTGAATGCGCCGCTTTCCGGCAAAGCCCTCGACTACGCGGCCGAAGCGTTCAAAGTCACCGAGCAGTCGCGTTCACGTTCGCTACTCGATCTTCTCAGCGAAACCGGCGCTTCAATCACTGAAGGCATTCCCGCCGATTTGCTCAAGCGCAAGCAGGACAATTTGGATCGGCAACAGGAAATTGCGGAAGCGCTGATGGGAATTAGTTTGACAACAGATCAGCAAAAACAGAAACCTACGGACCTGGAAGCCGAGCTCGAAAAACTACAGACAGAGTTTGACGACATTGAAAACCAGATCAGAACTGCAAGCCCGCGTTACGCCAGCCTAACGGCGGGACAACCCTTGTCGCTTGCCGAGGTTCAGAGCCGGGTGCTCGATGATCACACTGTGTTGCTTGAATATAGTTTGGGTACTGAAACTTCGTACCTTTGGGCAGTAAGTTCGGCCGGAGTGACACTTTACAAACTGGCTGGGCGGCCGACAGTCGACAAGCTGGCTACGGATCTTCGCGCACAATTAATACCTTCCAAATTGCAGCGCCGGATTGTAGGCATCGATGTAGTTGCGGATTCGCAGCGCGGTCTGGGTGTAAGCACTACACCCTTCGCGGAAGACGCCGCAGCTTTTGTTGGTGCTTCCAGTGCGCTTTACAAAGCAGTAGTGGAGCCGGCCGCATCAATGATTGGGGAGAAGCGCCTGCTGGTCGTGGCTGACGGTGCGCTGAACTACGTCCCCTTCGAGGCCCTCGTCACTTCGCCGGCGAGCGCCGACTACTCGGCCCTTCCTTACCTGATTAAGACCAACGAGATTGTTTACGCGCCGTCCGCCTCGGTAATTGGGGCAATCAGACAACAGCAGAACAATCGAACAGGGCACGCGATCCTGATCCTGGCTGACCCGGTCTTCAATTCAAAAGATGCGCGGGCCCGTACTGCAGCTACGTCAGCTAACGCTTCGGAAACACGCGGCCTTGGAATCCAAAGCGCGCTAACCGATGTCACCGGCAAAGACGCGGCCGCTGAGACCGGAGCGATGCAGGGCCTTCCGCTGGTACGCCTCGCAGGCACGCGAACAGAAGCTGAGCAGATCGTAAGACTGGCGAAGGCATCTGGCGCGCAAGCTGACCTTTGGTTGGATCTGGAAGCCAACGAGGAGAATCTTGAAGGACGAGACGTGAGCAAGTATCGCATTCTGCACATTGCCACCCACGGTTTGTTAAATGCCGAGCGGCCGCAGTTTACAGGCTTAGTGCTTTCGCTCGTCGGCAACAAGTCAGAAGACGGATTTTTGCGGACAGATGAGGTTTTTAACCTGCGACTGGGTTCACCGATTGTCATGCTTTCCGCCTGCGAAACTGGTCTGGGAAAAGAGAAACGCGGCGAAGGCGTGATGGGCCTCACCCGCGCGTTCATGTATGCCGGGGCGCCAACCGTCGGCGTGAGTCTCTGGTCAGTTGCCGACAAATCAACTTCGGATTTGATGAGCGATTTTTACAAGCGTTTACTGGCGCCAGGCGCAGCAGGCCCGGGAGGGTCTTCCACTACGGCTTCCTCATCCGGCGGCGCCTCAGCCTCGACCGCAATGCGCGATGCTCAACTGGCAATGATCGCAGGCAAAAGGTACAGCGCGCCATTCTATTGGGCGCCCTTTGTGCTGGTCGGCGACTGGCACTGAAGTGTTGGCCCGCGTTTTCAGGGTCTCATCATCCCGGCCGTGATTTAGTAATCCGACCCTCCCCCCGCATACGCACCCGATGCGGCACAAGCAATACTTAATCGTGTAGATCAAGTCTTTTTAATCCCCACAGCTTTAGATTTCCTTCCAAATTTGCCCCGAGCTCTTCCATGGCATGGGGCTTGTTATCCAGCTTCGCAAACATCTCCCTGGACCGGTAATTCTGTGGAACTTCGAATGTCGAAATGGAAAGGGAAACAACGATGAACACCAGGAATTGGACATTCTTAATGCGAGCTTTCATGTTGGCATTGCTCGCCATCGTGGCAGTGCCCCTGGCCGCTTTGGCGCAGGAAAACCAACAGGGCCAGCATGAGGAACAAGACAACGGCCGCTGGCAGAACAATAACGACCAGAGGCGGCGGGACCGCGAACGCAACAACGATGAGGGCCGACGCCGGCGCGACAACGATCAGGAGCGACGGAACCAGGATAACAATGATGAGTGGCGACGTAACCAAAGTAACAACGAGCAGTGGCGACGTAGCCAAAACAACGATCAGTGGAGGCGTAACCAGGGTAACAACGATCAATGGCGCCGCAACCAGGGTAACAACACTGATTGGCGGCATCGCAATGGTGGTTATGGCGGCTACGGTGGTTATGGCGGCTACGACTCGGCCCAGCTTCGTCAGACTGCACTGAACGCAGGCTACAATGCCGGTATCCGCGAAGGCCGCAAGGACCGGGACCGGGGTGAACGGTTCGACTATCGTGACGAGGGCGCCTATCAGGACGCGACGCACGATTACAATTCGCGTTACGGGGATCGGGAAACCTATCGCCAGTATTTCCGTCAGGGGTTTGCGAACGGCTACAACGACGGGTATAGAGGTTACTAAACGCGACACACGAAACGCGGACAGCCGCACCATCACGCGGGAGTGAAAGGCACAAGAGTCTTTCGCTCCCGCCACTTTTTGTGGCATGTTGGTCGTGGATGTTGACTCCAGCATCCGGCGCTACCGCGCTCGGTTCTGTGGTGAAGATGTCATTCCGCTGTCAATTGTCCACCATGCATGGCGCTGCTCTTGTTTATCAAGCTGATCCAACCCAATTTTCCCGCCCTTTGTGCGAATCAAAGCGATAGGCTACTATCAAATCATTCCGGACCCGGGGCCTAAATGGAGAACCATTTCATCAGAATCACCGATACGAAATCATACGAGGATCTAATAACCCGGTCGAAAGAGCGGCCCGTAGTTATCTTCAAACACAGTTTGACTTGCCCTATTAGCGCGGCCGCTTACGATCAGATGGAGCGATTTGATGGGGAGGTGGCGCTGATCGAAGTTCAACGAGCTCGGGAGCTATCAAGGAAAATCGAGAACCGATTGGGCATCGCACATGAGTCGCCCCAGGTAATTGTCTTGCGTAATGGGCAGGTTGTTTGGGACGCTTCCCACTTTTCAATCACTGCCGATGCTGTGGCCGCGGCTGTGAAGAAAGCGGAAGGCAACGGTCAGTCGGCAGTAAGCAGTAAGCAGTAAGCCAGCAGTTTGGAATTGAAGCTTTAGCTTGCCGTCACCAAACAAACAACCTAAAGGTTGAACTCTAAACTTCCGGAAGGGCATTTGCCAGGAGGTCAGAAGGCGTAAGTGGGCGGACAGTTTGGCTGAGACAGAATGGTTGAACTAACAGAACGACGCGGACCGGCAATTGAGCCGCGCGAGATCAAGCAGGAGGGCGACTCCGGCTTGCGTATCACCTGGGGTGACGACTGTGTTTGCCTTTACACTGCCGCTGAGCTTCG
>JALYSR010000206.1 GCA_030854715.1 Acidobacteriota bacterium | reverse complement strand
GTTATGGCATCACTGCCGGCGAATTGAACTACGACGATTACTCAACGGCTAAGGCGGCGGGTAGGATCGCTATTGCCTTCGCCGGCACACCTGATGGCGACAACCCGCACGGCCGCTTTGGTCGGTACGAAGACGTTCGTTGGAAGGCTATCGCCGCTCGGACCGCCGGAGCCAAGGCTCTCATTGTCATAGCCAGCGAAACCAACTTCAAAGAAGATCGACTGTCACGACTGCGCTACGATAACAGTGCGGGCGACGCGGGACTGCCGGTCATTGCCATCTCCCGTCAGGCGGGCGCGCGCCTCTTGTCGGCGGATTCGTCTTTGCTGGCTGATATCGAACAGCGGTTAAGAACGCAAAAAAGCAACTCCGATGATGAACAGGCCCCGGTGAGCCCGCTTCACACTGTTCTGATAACTCTATCAAGCGATGTCCTGCGTCGCGAAGTTTCTGCCTGGAACGTTGTCGGCATTCTCGACGGCTCAGATCCAACTCTGAAAAACGAAACGATCGTGATCGGCGCTCACTACGACCATCTCGGGCGTGGCGGTGAAGGAAGTCTGGCGCCGCGCGAAGGCGACATACATCACGGCGCTGACGATAACGCCTCAGGCGTTGCCGGCGTACTCGAACTGGCCCGACTTTTCTCTGGACAACATCCGAGGCCACGGCGCACGTTAGTTTTTATTGCCTTTAGCGGTGAAGAAGAGGGCTTGCTGGGTTCGAACTATTACGTAAACCATCCCATCGTGCCGCTCGCTAACACGGTGGCAATGATCAATATGGATATGATCGGCCGGATGAAAAATAACAACCTGATCATCGGTGGCGTCGGCACAGCACAGGGTTGGCGCTCAATGATCGAGGGACAAAATCTTGTTCAGGGCCTGACTGTGACAGCGGGAGCAAGTCCGGCCCCAAAGGCCTCTCAGTCAAATGGCATGCCCATGGTAGTAGCTGCGAACGGTCGGACAATCGTAGCCAGCGATAGTGCAAAGCAGTTTGCCTTGACTCTCAGCGAAGATGGTTTTGGTCCCAGCGATCATTCTTCTTTTTATGCCAAACAAATCCCGGTGCTGTTTTTGTGGACCGGCACGCATGAGGACTACCACAAGCCTTCAGATACAGCAGACAAAATCAACTACGACGATGAAACGCGCATCGTCACCCTCGTCGCCCGGCTGATAAGAAATGTCGACAATAACGACAAGCGACCGGTCTACACAGTCGCGAAGACCGAGTCTACCGGTCGCTCGACGGGCTTCCGCGTTTATCTCGGCACGATTCCCAACTATGCCGACTCGAATGATGGTTTACTGCTTGATGGCGTGCGCGAAGATTCACCCGCAGCAAAGGCTGGGCTGAAAGCCGGTGACAGGATTATGAAGCTGGCCGGACGCGATGTTCACAACGTCTATGACTACACTTACGCGCTCGGGGAAATGAAGGCCGGGCAGGAATATGAAGTTGAACTACTGCGCGGCGGCGAGCGACTCAAAATGAAAATCACACCGGCGACCAGGAAGTAAAAAAAAAGAAAAAGGCAAAAGGCAAAAGTTTGGAGGGAAATATCCGTCGGATACCCTCGCTCCTTACTTTTTCCTTCTACCTTTATAGTTTTGCCTTGATGTTACCAGCGCGGTTCCCGCTCGTAGCCGCCGCGATCGCCGCCGCCCCCATAGCCACCGCCACCGCCAGCATAACCACCGCGCCCACCACCTCGATCGGTTCTGGGCTTGGCTTCGTTGACCGTTAGATTACGACCGCCAAAGTCTTTGCCGTTAAATTGTTCGATCGCCGCAGCTGCCTCTTCCGGAGTTGCCATTTCCACAAAAGCAAAACCGCGTGAGCGTCCGGTATCGCGATCCTCGATCACCGAAGCCGACTCCACTGTCCCCACCGCTGCGAATGCATCGCGCAGTTCCTCGCTCGTAGTGCGGAACGAGAGGTTTCCCACATAAAGTTTGGTACCCATTTCTCTTTCCTATCTTTGAATCGAATGAAGCGCGGGTAAGAACCAATCCGGAGACCCAAGCGGGGAGTTACTTGACCTCTTCAGCGAACCGCGACGCACCCGGTGCTCTAAACTTCGAGAGCAGCTTCCAACAAGTTAACAACTGCCTAACTCTCTCTTCAGCCCAACGCGAGTCGCTTCACGATCACGGACAGGCGCAGTCACCACTGATGCGCGAGAGCAGGAACTAAACGGTGCTAAGTATGCCTCAGGCACGCTTTAGAGTTCAAGGCAACCGGAACCCGACGTCCTGGGTTTTCACGACGAGCCGGCCCCTACCCGAGGACCAGTCCCAGAATCAAACGCAATATTCCAGCGCCAAAAATTACCCAGACCGCATTGGGACGAAATCGTACGAGGACGATCCCCGCCAAAATCATTATCACCATACCTATCCAGGTATGAATGCCGGCGCGACCAATGCTGATCCCTGCGGCGACCAGCAGTCCCACTACCGCGGGAGTCACGCCTTTCAGGAATGACTGCACGACCCTGTTCGTGTGAAAGCGTGCCAAGGATGAGCCCGCAGCTATGGTCATTAAGAAGGACGGAAGAAAGATGCTGATAGTTGCCACCAGTGCCCCAAGCGTGCCGGCAACGCGATAACCGATAAACGTAGCCGTGATCAAAACCGGCCCGGGGGTAATCTGGCCGAGTGCCGTTGCGTCGGCAAATTCCTGGTGAGACAACCACTGATGAGTATTAACGACCTCCGATTCGATTAGCGGAATCATCACAAAGCCCCCGCCAAAAGTAATCGCTCCCACTCTGAGGAACATAGTTGACAGCAATACCAGCAATGCGAACTTCGCCAATATCGCAGCCGGCGCGCCAAGCAACAGAATCGCAGGAACAGGCTTCCCGGGAGGAACATCGGGGTCGATTTCTTTAGTGTCGCGCGCTCGGGTCTCTCTGGCGCGGGCCTCGGCGAGCGCAGCCTGACGCACGCGTTCTTCCGCCAGTGTGCGCGTGAGGTAACCACCCACAAAATATTTCTCATGAAAGCGTCGTCGTCGTCGCTCCAGGGTTATGCGTGCGGCAATGCGCTTGCGCCGTCGCGGCACGAGTCCGCGCCAGCCTGCGAGTTTGCGCAACTGTTTCTCGGCTAACGAGTCGATGAAGACGCCAACTACACCTGCCGCCAGTACGACCTCGATGACCGTTGCGCCAAAGAATGCAACCACCAGGCAGGCAATAACCGCCACCAGCCACTGCCAGCGGCGATGAAGCGAATGACGCCCCATGCGCCATGCTGTAACGATTACCAGTGCAACTACCGCCGCATTCAGTCCATGAAACAGTCGATCTGTGTCCGGCAAATATCTCAGGTGTCGATAGAGGATAGCGAGCAGGATCATCATCAACATCGACGGCAAGATAAAACCCGCCAATGCTACTGTGGCGCCCCGCCAGCCACGCACCTTGAGTCCTACATACGTGGCGGTGTTTCCAGCAGAGGTGCCGGGCAGCGTCTGTGCAAGTGCAAAGCCTGCGGCAAACTCCTGTTCCGTAAGCCAGCGTCTCTGTTGCACCGCGAGGGATCTGATTTGCGCGATGACTGCTAAGCCGCCGCCGAAGCCAACAAATCCGATCTTTAGGAGTGAGAGGAACAACCCACCGAGCGTTGGCGTGCTGGCGATACGTTCCAGCTCGCGACGGGTGTGCCGGGCGCGCGAGCGAATCTTTCGCACACGCTGGTTAATCCTGCCGGTTCGTTTGTCAACGTCGGTGGCCACTGTTTGCTCTCCAGCTTATCACTATTTTTGTTTGCGTGGTTTCCTCGGCAATTACAAAATGTTGATTGCTCCCTAACTTAGGTTTCTCTGTGCAACCTCCGTGCTCTCTGTGCCTCTGTGGTGAGGGTTGTTCGACGTCTATTCACCACAGAGACACTGAGGGCACAGAGGGCACCGAGAAGATCTCAAACTAACCGGCCAACAACTCGCCCGTTTGCGTGCGCTGCGCTCGTTGGCATATATTCTTCTCTCTCAAAGTTAACTTAATCGTGAAAGGTCAGAGGTTGGTATGTCCAAACCTATTCCCATCACTGTCGCGCATGGCGATGGCATCGGGCCGGAAATCATGACGGCCACTCTCCACATTCTCAAGGCAGCGGGCGCCGAGCTCGATATTGAAACCATAGATATCGGCGAAAAAGTGTATCTGGCCGGCAACAGTTCGGGCATTGAGCCGAGCGCCTGGGACTCGTTGCGCCGCACCAAAGTTTTTCTGAAAGCGCCAATCACCACACCGCAGGGCGGCGGCTACAAAAGTCTAAACGTGACGGTCCGCAAAACGCTTGGTCTTTATGCCAACGTTCGCCCATGCGTTTCCTACCATCCGTTCGTGGAAACTAAGCATCCGGTGATGGACTTGGTAATTGTTCGTGAGAACGAAGAGGATCTCTATGCCGGTATCGAGCACCGGCAAACTGAACAGGTTTACCAGTGTTTGAAACTGATCTCGCGTCCGGGCTCGGAGAAGATCGTTCGCTACGCTTTTGAATACGCCCGCCGGAATAATCGCAAGAAGGTCACGTGCTTCACCAAAGACAACATCATGAAGCTCACTGATGGCCTCTTCCACAAGGTCTTCGATGAGATCGCCGCGGAATATCCGGATATCGAAAACGAACATTGGATTGTGGACATTGGCGCAGCGAAACTTGCCGATACGCCTGAGATTTTTGATGTGCTGGTCATGCCGAATCTTTATGGCGACGTGTTGTCAGACGTGGCAGCGCAGATTGCCGGCTCCGTCGGTTTGGCGGGTTCTGCCAATATCGGCGAACACGTCGCGATGTTTGAAGCTATTCACGGATCGGCTCCGCGCCGTGCCGGACAAAACCTGGCGAACCCGTCAGGATTGCTCCTGGGCGCCGTCATGATGCTGGTCCATATTGGAGAAACGAAGGTCGCGGAGCGCGTGCACAATGCCTGGCTGCGAACGATTGAAGACGGTGTCCACACCTATGACATCTACAAAGAGGGAGTTAGCACAAAGAAGGTGGGAACGAAGGAATTTGCCGAGGCTGTGGCGGAGCGAGTTGGCCAACTGCCGCAAACTCTGAAGGCGGCAAAGTACAAATCCAAAGAGGAGACGCCGCCGCCCACGAAAGCACCCGCACGCACTCAAACACGAGCGAAGAAAGATCTCGTCGGGGTTGATGTTTTTCTCGACTGGACAAAGGGCACGGCTAACGAACTCGGCGATGCCCTAAGCAAACTCGGCGGCGATGGAACTAAGCTCTCGCTCATAAGCAATCGCGGAGTGAAGGTGTGGCCCGGTGGGCACGCCGAAACTTTTTGCACGGACCACTGGCGCAGCCGCTTTCGCTCAGAGAGGAAGGGGGGCGAGATATCGCATCCGCAAATAATTTCGCTGCTCCAACGAGTGGCTGATGCCGGCTTTGATTTCATCAAGACGGAAAATCTGTACAACTTCGATGGTGAGCCAGGCTATTCGCTCGCTCAGGGAGAGTGAACGAAGGATGAAGGATGAGGGATGACGGATGAAGAAGCGGTCAGAATCAGGACCGACATCGACCTCATCAGAACCGGGAGCAGACCGGGTCCCCGGCGCGGCAACCGCGCAGGGGTGGTAGTAGCGACCGGGTCGCCCTGCCAGATGTAACTCAAGTCAGCATAACGAAAGGAAAGTTTTATGAACGAGAACGAAGGACAGCAGGAGGCGCTTGACCGCAACGAACAGCAGCTTGAGGATGAAAAGGGTCCGACCGAGAAGCTGCAGGATCAGGCCAAGTCGCAGTCGGACCACTTAGTGCCGGGAACGGAAGTGCCGGGGGCCCAGAATCCGGACAGCGAAGAGATCAAAGACGAGACTAACCCAAACACCGAATAAACATGAGTTCAGATACGACATCTACGACAACGCCGCTGGTCTCCGTCATCATGGGCAGCAAATCTGATTGGGACACGATGCGTCACGCCGATGAGACTCTTACAGAGTTTGCGGTTCCACACGAATGTCGCGTTATCTCCGCGCACCGCACGCCTCAACTGGCTGCGGAGGTTGCTTCTGGCGCCGCTGCTCGCGGCGTGGAAGTCATCATTTGCGCCGCAGGAGGAGCCGCGCATCTCGCCGGCGCTTTCGCCGCCCACACTACTCTGCCGGTGCTCGGCGTGCCCATGAAAAGCGACGCTCTAAACGGAATGGACTCACTGCTTGCTACTGTCCAAATGCCTGCCGGCATCCCGGTTGCGACTTTAGCGATTGGGAAGCCCGGCGCCATCAATGCCGCGCTCTTTGCGGTTGCGATCCTTGCCAACAGCCGGCCAAATCTTCGCGCGAAGCTGGCTGAGTTTCGCCAACGCCAGGAACAGCAGGTTCGCAGTGCCACCCTGCCTTAAGTCACCGCCGGCGGGACGATACTGTCTTAATTTGGAGTGCGGTGGCCTGTCACCGCTTTGGCCCGTGGCAGCTCGCCGGCGCGTTTCGTCAAAGAGGCCTCTTCGGAAACGCTTGCAACGACATGTCGCAGCGACCAAAGCGACGACAGCCGCGGTCCCCGGCGCGGCAGCCGCGCTGGGGTGGTCGTGTCGTCGCACTCCAAATTAAGACACTACCGGCGGGACTTCTTTCTTGATCTATCCAGGTCTTTAGAGCAGAATGCCGTTACCGAGTAGCGCCCAAATGAAGACTTAATTCTCCAAGACTTCGTTTGTTTTCACGATTCTTCCTGTCTCGCTTTAATGGACCCAGAACATGATTGGCGAAACAATCTCCCACTATCGCATCATCGAGCAACTCGGCGAGGGCGCAATGGGAGTTGTTTACCTTGCCGAGGACACTACGCTGGGCCGTCAGGTAGCCGTTAAGTTTCTTTCTTCCGCCGCTCCTCAATATCGCGCCAGGTTCTTGCGGGAGGCGCGTTCAGTTTCTGTCTTAACTCATCAGAACATTGCCACCGTTTTCGATTATGGTGAAACGGCTGAAGGCCGCCCCTACATCGTGATGGAGCTGATAAAGGGTCAGCCTTTAAGCGAGAGACTCCGGGAAGGATCATTGCCGTTGCCCGAGGCAGCTCGGATTGTATCTTCGATTGCCGCCGCCCTGGGCGAGGCCCATCACGAAGGAGTCGTACACCGCGACATAAAACCTTCAAACGTAATCATAACTCCGCGCGGCCAGGTGAAGGTTGTTGACTTCGGACTCGTCAAGCACATTTATGAGCAATATAGCTTGGACGCAGAATCAAGCCGGCCAACCTTGCAGGCGAGCCGCACTCGCAGCGATATGATTGTGGGGACGCCGCTTTATCTTTCACCGGAACAGGCTACGGGAAAGGAAATCGATGGACGCAGCGACCTGTTTGCTCTAGGCGCCGTCCTCTATGAATGCATCACTGGGCAGTCAGCCTTTGCCGGTTCAAGTGTTATCGAAATCGGCGCTCAAGTTATACACGTCACACCGCCCGTGCCTTCACACCTTAATGATCAAATCCCACCGGAGCTCGACCGCATTACGATGAAGGCTCTGGAAAAAAGGGTCGAGGCTCGCTACCAGACAGCGGACGAGTTGATCAGCGATCTGCAAGCCTTACTTCCCACACTTCAGATCGACGGACTGCGCATGCCGGGGCGTTCGACCAAATCGCTAAAGCCTCAACGAACCCACACCGCCAGCGCCTTAACGACGATTAGTGAAAGCTTCCGCCGGCCCCGGCTGTCGTTGGGAACACTGATCATTGCCATCCTTGCTGTCGCTTTGTTGAGCCTTGGGTTGTGGCGCTGGTGGAGGCCCCGTCCTTACCAGCCTGCTGCCGCCGCGCTGGACTGGTATAACAAAGGAACGGACGCATTGCGCAATGGTGCTTTCCTGCAGGCCAGCAAAGCGCTCGAACAGGCGGTTGCTAACGACAACAACTTTGCCCTGGCCCATGCGCGACTCGCCGAAGCCTGGTTTGAACTGGACTATGCTGATAAAGCGAAGGACGAGATGTTACGAGTAACATCGCTGGTGCCAAACCGTTCGCAGTTGGCTACCACTGATGCTCTCTATCTGGAAGCAATCAATGCGAACGTGACAAGAGATTTTCCAGTCGCCATCAAGGCTTACACCGAATTGGCAGCGCTGTCGCCGGGTGATCCGCAAGTGTATCTTGACCTCGGCCGCGCCTATGAGAAGAACGACGAAATCAAGAAAGCGATTGAGTGCTATGGAGAAGCAACTAATCGAGCGCCGCAGTATGCAACTGCCTTCCTGAGAGTGGCAATTCTTTACGGAAGACAATTGGATCTGGCAAGTGCGTCATCGGCCTTCGATAAGGCCGACACGCTTTACCAGGCGCTCGGTAACTTCGAAGGGCAAGCCGAAGTTGCATATCAGCACGGCTTTCTTCTGGTTCAAATGGCCAAGATGGCAGAAGCGCGCCAATACCTGCAACGCGCGCTTGAATTGGCCCGCACTACTGCCAACGAATACCAGCAGGTGAAGACACTTCTGAAGTTGGGCGACGTTGAGCTCGATGAGAATCACCTGCCCGAGTCGCGCCGATATATTAGCGAAGCCATCCAACTGGCCCAGGCTAAGGGAATTGATAACCTAACCAAACGGGGATTGGTTGACCTCGGCAACACATTCCTGGTCGAGGCCAACTACCCGGAAGCAGAAAAATACTATAGACAATCGCTCGAGCTTGCGCAGAAACAGAAGGACCCTCGCAACGCCGCCAGAGCTTCGCTTGTTCTTGGCAGTCTGGCGGAGCGGCGCAGCAACCCGGATGAAGTGGTGTTTTACGTAGAGCAAGCGATTCCCTTCTATCAGCAAGGGGGTTATCGCAAAGAGACGATGCAGGCGTTTCACTTGCTGGCCCGCGCCAAGGTGCAGAAAGGCGACTACGATGCTGCGCAGAAGGGTTTCGAGCAGGCGTTAAAGCTCAGTCAGCAGTTAGCTGATTCATCCACCGCGGGTCTAGCCCATCACGACATTGGGCGGCTCTTTGTCAGGCAGGGTAAATATCCGGAAGCACTGGGCCATTTCCAGGAGAGCTATGAAATAGCCAAGTCGTTAGGCTCACAAAAGAATATTGGCTTGACCTTAACCGATCGGGCCAACGCTTTGTGGCGATTAGGTCGTTACGATGAGGCACGCGCTGCCCTGACTGAAGCCTCCACCCTAGCCGAACGTGCGGACGCTGCGAAGAATTTGTCGTATGGATATTATCTGGCTCTTGCGCGGCTGGCCTTGAGTGAACGCCGCTTCGCTGAAGCGCATGCGAAAGCCCAGCAAGCGCTGACTCGGGCAAGCACACAAATCAAGATTGCTGCGATTGAGGCCGCGTCAACATCTGGTTTAGCCCAAGCGCTTTCAGGCGCATCGCGAGAAGGAAGAGTCAAGTGTCAGGAAGCCGTCGAAATCGCCAGAGAGTTAGGCGATCCTTTCCTGCTGGCAGAGGGCTTGCTCGCGCTGGCCGAAGCGCAAGTTGAAAGCGGAGATTCGCCTGAGGCATTGAAAAGCTCGCTTGAAGCTCGGGAGTTATTCGCCCGCTTCGGCAAGCAGGATTCGGAATGGCTTGCTTGTTTAATTGCAGGCTGGGCCAGCCGCGGCGGCGGCGACAATACAAAGGCCCGCGAATACGCGAGCAGCGCCGAGCAACTGTTGTCCGGCCTCGAACAGAAATGGGGGAAAGATAACTACGATACTTACCTAAATCGCGCTGACGTCCAGTTCTCTCGAAAACATCTCAGCGAATTACTCGCTGGGAAAACCTAATCCCAATTCAAACTTAGCCTCAAAGGAGAAACTGACATGGCAAATGGTGGCGACATTATCATCAGAGGCGGCTCCGTTGATATTCAGTACGACGACTCCCTTTACCGGAAAGAGGGAACCTGGGGTCACGTCTCCGACAAGAAGATGACCAGAATTACCGTTGTCGACGATAACGGAAAGACTGCGTATGACAGTGGCGAGAACAAGAACGGACTAAAGTGGGAGGTCAGAGCACACTGCGAGTGACGATGTTCACCTGAAGTGTTTAGCTGCCTTCGCGTTGTAGAACGAAAGCCTGTCATACGATCGCCGAAGGCCTCCCGAAATCACCCACAGGTCTAAGTTGTCGCCTGCCTGAAGTTGGCTGCTCATTTCAGGGGCGGCTGGATCGGGCGTGTGTTTGAGAGAGCCTAAACTCTGCTCCTCGTCAGCAAGGCAATGATCGCCACGAACAATGCGGAGCCTATGATCGACCAGACAATCGGAAAACTAGTAGTTCCGATTTGCACCGCGAAGAGTTCCGGCAAGCCCAGAGTCCGCGCCAGCCACATGCCCAGCAACGCGCCGACAAACCCAAGCGCGATTGAGACAAGACAACCGCCGCGCGAAAAACCGCTGATTGCCTGACCTAACGCGCCGCAAACACCAGCGATGAGAAGCAACACTACTACATCGAGTATTGTCATTTGTCCTCCTTAACTTAAATCAGAACCGGGCAGTAGCGACCGGATTTCGACGATTGCCATTCGATCTGAGATTCATATACAACTTTTTTCTACCCACGGGTGACGCGGTCGCTACTGCTCCCGGTTCTGATGTGACTCACTTGTCGTTGCGGTAAACTTGTCCGCCCTTCATTACAAATCGCACTTGCCGCAAAGCCAAGATGTCGTGCGTCGGATCGCCTGCGACAGCGATCAGATCGGCGAACAGTCCAGACTTGACCTTGCCAATCTTATCTTCCAGATGCAAGACGCGCGCGTCGACGGCTGTTGCGGAACGCAGCGCATCGATAATTGGCATGCCCCAGCTCACCATGGTTTCGATCTCTCGCGCGTTGTCACCGTGAGCGAAAACGCCGGCGTCGCTGCCGCTGGCAATGACCACGCCCGCTTCCAGTGCCTGCTTGAAAACAACCTTCTTGCGTTCAGCATTTGCACCCGCAACTGACAGCGTTGGGCAAAGCGCTGTACCACGATCTTTCATCAACTGAAACAATTCCGGGGTGAGTCCGTCGCCATGCTCGATGGTTTCAACGCCCGCAAGAATTGCGCGTCGTGCCCCTTCGGTGCTGGTTGCATGCGCCGCGACAGGAATGCCGGCGCTTCTTGCGACCTCAACGGCCAGCTTCAACTCATCAAGGGTGAACGTCGTATGTGCAGTGCCGCCGGAGCCCCAGCGATAGTCAGCATACACCTTGATCCAGTCTGCGCCTTTACCGATTTGCTCGCGCACCACACGCGTCAGGCCATCAACGCCGTCGGCTTCTTCGGCGCCTTGAGGCACGCTCCATTCGGACGCATAACCCTTTGGACCATAACTTCCGGTCGCCACAATCGCGCGGGTAACCACAACCATTCGCGGACCGGGAATTATTCCCAGTTGCACTGCTTGCTTCAATCCAACATCGGCGTAACCTGCGCCTTCGGTGCCGAGATCGCGAATCGTTGTGAAACCAGCCAGCAGCGTGTTGCGCAAATGATTAGTGGCGCGCGCCACGCGCAGGCTCAAAGCTTCGCGCGCCACTTGATCGTTCCAGACAGTCTCGCTGTAAGGATGGAGCAAAACGTGCGAATGCGCATCAATGAGTCCGGGCATCAAAGTCATTCCCGGCAAATCGATTATCTTTGCATCCGCCGGAGCCTTGATCTCGTTCACGCGTCCCACCGCTTCGATCTTTTCGCCACGCACCAGCACCAGCCAGTCGTCGTGCAACTCCGCCGACTCCCCATCAAAGACATGCGCCGGCTTAAGAAGGTAGACAGTTTCAGGCGGCTTTGCAGCAGGCGATTGAGTTTGGGTCGATGCGGTTATCTGATCAAATGGAGAGAGGACGACAACCATCAAAAGAAGTAAGAGTGCACAACGCATTTCGATCAACCTTTCGGGAATAGAGAAAATCCTGGCAACGTGACTCAAGCGAGTTAGATAACTCAAGCTTTTCACTGGGACCGCGGGCGTCCCGCCCGCCTCAAGCTACAAGTTCTCGCATCTCACGGTTGGATCTTTCAACTCTTAGCAGTGGCATTCAACGAAAGCGGGCGAGACGCCCGCGGTCCAGGAAGGAGATGCGCGTAGTTAGAACCCCTTCTTCTTGATCCATTCGCGTACGACTTCCGCCTGGCCGCGCTTGTTTGCATCGACTTCGTAGTTTAGTTGCCGCATCTCTTCGGTCGAGATCGCGTGCGCGAGTTTGCCCAGCACCTCACCCAGCACCTGCACGCGCGCGAGCGATTCTTTCCGCACCATATACACGGCTTCATAGGGCGGGAAGTAATGCCGATCGTCTTCAAGTTGGAAAAGGTCCAGCGCCGCGATTCGTCCTTCAGTTGAATTGCCGGCAATTAGATCAACTTTCTCGGAAGAAAGCGCGATGTAAGTCAGAGACAAATCCATCTCCCGAGGCTGTTCGGCAAACTTCAACCCGTAAGCCTTTGCAAACCCCGGATACCCAT
Organism: Acidobacteriota bacterium; assembly: GCA_030854715.1. GTDB lineage: Bacteria > Acidobacteriota > Blastocatellia > Pyrinomonadales > Pyrinomonadaceae > PSRF01. Next base: position 13,347 of record JALYSR010000206.1, on the reverse strand, counting down.
CAGCCCGCGACATGAAATCCTGCCCAAAACCTGCGCGCCAATTTCTCGCGTAAGGCACGGCTTCGGAAATCGTCTTCAGCTTGAGCCGTTTTGCTTCAGCGCCCCGAATAAGTATTGCGAACGTATTTTCGAAACCGAGCGGTTCGCTCACGATCACGTTGAATTTTTCCGCGTACTCTTTTTTGACTTGCTCGTAGACGGCGCGCGGATCGGTAATAGGCGGATGCTTTAGTATCGCCGTATAAGAGGTGCCGGTATATTCCGGATAGAGATCGATTCGTCCTGCCAGCAGCGCATCGTGTGGCAAATTGCCTCCCAGTTCAAAGTCGCGCTGAACGGTTACTCCGCGCGCTTCAAGCATCTGCGCTACAACCTCGCCGAGAATTGCCGACTCAGTGAAATCTTTTGAGCCAACAACTACGCGCACACCCGTGCCGGTCCTTTGCGAACGAGAATCGCGCCCTCCCCAATAGATTCCCACAATCGCAATGAGGGCGACTAAGCCAACAGCCACCACAACGATTCTCTTCCGCGGTGATGACGCATCTGCTTTGCTGCGGCCAGCCACCGAAAAACGGCGTTCGAGTAGACCGAGGGAGAAGTCAGCGGCCAGGGCCATCAAAGCTGCCGGCACCGCGCCCGCAAGCAGCAGGTTATTGTCATACTGGCGCAGTCCGCGAAAGATGTAGACCCCGAGACCGCCTGCTCCAACCGCCGCCGCAATTGTGGTGACGCCGATGGCAATTACCAGTGCCACCCTGATGCCCGTGACGATCACGCTCATCGCCAGCGGCAACTCAACTTGCCAGAGAATCTGTCGCCCGGTCATGCCCATGGCCACCGCCGCTTCGCGCACATTCGGATCAACTCCGAGAATGCCGGTCACGGTGTTGCGAATAATCGGCAGCAGCGAATAAAGAACGAGCGCGACGATCGCGGTGCGCGCTCCAATGCCGCCAATGAAAGGAAGCGGAATTAAAAACCCAAACAGCGCCAGGCTGGGAATTGTTTGCATCACATTCGCGAGGCCCAGAATTGGACCACGCAAAGATTTCCTGCGGGTTAAGAGTATTCCCGTCGGCAGTCCGATGAGGACGGCAATAAACGTCGAGATCAAAACCAGCCACAGGTGCTGGCGCAGCAGGGTCAACAGCTCCGGCCAGTTTTGCTGCAGGAAGGTCCAGAAACTCATGCTGTACCCTCCTTCGTTTGCTGGCTTGCTGTAGCGAGCTTGAGCGTTTCGAGATATGCGAGCGCTTGTTTATCCTGCGACTTGAGAAAGTTTGCCGGCGTCTCCAGCAGCAGCAGTTTGCCCGCTTGCATAAGTCCGATGCGAGAACCGAGGAGCAACGCTTCACGCACGTCGTGAGTAACCAGGACACCAGTTTTTTTTAGTCGCCTGGTGAGTTCGGCAAACTGGCGTTGCAGACTGGCGCGCGTCAAGGGATCCAGCGCGCCGAATGGCTCATCCAACAAAAGCAACGACGGCTCGGCTGCCAGCGCTCGCGCCACACCAACCCGCTGCCGCTGGCCTCCTGACAGTTCGCCCGGATAGCGTTGAGCGAATTCATTCGCGTCCAGGCCAACGAGCGCCAGCAGCTCGTTCACTCGCTGCTTGATCCTCGCTTCGTCCCAACCTTCCAGCGCCGGAACCAGACCGACATTCCGTGCCACGGTGAAGTGAGGAAAAAGACCGCCTTCCTGAATTACATAACCGGTACGCCGCCTCAAACGAATCGGATCCCACTCGGTCGTCGGCTTGCCTTCAACTCTGACGTCGCCCGACGTCGGCAACAAAAGGCGGTTGATAAGCTTGAGAGTTGTGGTCTTGCCACAGCCAGATTGGCCCAGCAAGACCAGCGTCTCACCTTCCTGGACCGCAAAATTAAGATGGGAAATTGTTGGAGCGGAAGCGTTAGCGTGGGAGAAACTAACATCGAGAAACTCTACAATTGGGGTGTTTGTGGCTTCAGACATTTGAAAGCCGGGACCAGGACAGGATTTACAAGATGAACATGATTACAACATGGAGCAGGACTTCCCGCCGCGACGTCAACACCGTATTTCTTTCCAATTCTGAAATGCTGTTAATCTTGTCAATCATGTCCAACTCTTCTTAAACCGCCAACAAGAGATTGCTGCTGAACTTCCTACCCTGGTCCAACCAGGTGCGCGCGCGGGTGAATCCAGTTTGAGAAGCCAGGTTTGTAATGTCCGACAAGTCATACTTGTAAGAGTTCTCTGTATGAATTTGTTCGCCTCGGCCAAATTTAACTTCCATATCAAGCTGGCTAATTATGACGGTTTGTTCGCGCAAACTCTCGATATAGATCTCAACGCGGCCAACCTGCTCGTTATAGAACGCGTGATGTTGGAAAGCCCTCAGATCGAAGTTGGAACCCAGCTCGCGATTGATACGTGCCAGCACATTCAAATTAAAGGCTGCGGTCACGCCAAGCGCATCGTTGTAAGCGGCTTCCAGAATAGTCTTGTCCTTTTTCAGATCCGCGCCCAGCAGCAGCGCGTCTCCTTCGTGCAGCACCAGCCGCAGTGCGCGCAAGAACTTCAGGGCCTCGTCCAGATCAAAGTTGCTGATGTTTGAACCGAGGAAAAGCGCGAGCGTGCGTGCCCTTTGCGTCTTTTCCAGTTCGGCGAGGCCGGCAAAATAGTCGGCGGCATAAGCGTCGATCTTCAGTTGCGGATACGACTGCAAAAGAATTCGAGAGCTGCTGTCGAGCGCCGTCGCCGAGATGTCAACCGGAATGAAAAGCAGCTCGTGCTGTTTCCTCAGTAGCGCTTCAATGATTAAACGGGTCTTGGAAGCATTACCGCTTCCCATCTCGAGCAAGGTCGTTTCGCCTTCGACGGACGCCACGATCTCATTGGCATAAGTATTCAGAATTTCATTCTCGGCCCGCGTCAGGTAATACTCTGGCAACAAACAGATGGCATCGAAGAGTTGTGAACCAAGTTCATCGTAAAAATATTTCGGCAGAAAACGTTTTGGTTCCGATGCCAGGCCACGGCGCACATCTTCGGCAAGTCCCGCTCGCGGATCGCGCTTGACAAGGTTATGAATGAAGAATTTCTCTTCGGTGGTTTGTGCTGGTCGAGTTTGTAGCACAGCCTCGCTCATGTCTCCCCCCCTGTCCCCTGTTGCCAATCGCGCATAAAACCGGCGCGGAAGTGCTTCTAATCGTCTTATCAGTGCCTGCGTATGATAGCGGATCGAACCCGATTAGCAACTGTTTAGGCGTTGGTGAAATGGCTATCGCTCTGCCAGAGCGCCGCGGGAACTCCCTTACTCCTCCATACTCCCATTCGGACAAACGACTTCGACTAATGCGCTTCGCGTCATAGTCAATTTAGGCGTGGTTAGGAGCTGAAGATTCACATTGCTCGTCGCTCCATTGGCAAAAACCTCACAGGCGAATTCTAGTCACTGCGCAGCATCTCGCGAACACCGAGGGTTTGCATAAGATGTGCTCAGTGCTAGCCTGTCTGCAACGTTAGTCAATTTCCCAGGAACGGGTAAACGGAAAAGCGCCCCACCGAAAATTGCACGCACCAAGGTTTCACACCAATTGAAGGAGTTCATAAATGTCATTCTTTAGGGGCAGTCTAGTTCTGCTGACGATCGTCCTATGTTGTCTAACAGTCACGGCTCAGCAAAGCGATCTCGGAGTTACGAAAACAGGTCCCGACAGTGTTGCCGCTAACACTAATGTTACGTTCAACATTCACCTCATCAATATGGTCCAGACGCGGCGGCAAGCGTCACCTTAACGGATCCGATCCCCGCGGGATTGGAATTCGTTTCCATCGCCACCACCACAGGCGCAGGCATATTCTCTCCTTGCTCGACTCCCGCAGTTGGTTCCGGCTCAGAGTCACGTTGAATGTATAAGAAGTGGTGCTGCTATTGCCTTCCAGCTTGGAAACGTCGTTGATGGAGATTGTGGGCTGAACGGCCGCAACTGTCGTAGTTGCCGTGGCACTTTGGTTACTCGAATTCGGATCAGTCGTCGCTGACGACGCAGTCGCGGTATTGGTGAGCACTGTTCCGCCGGGCACCGAGGACGCGACAGCTACCGTTAACGTAAAGACAACATTGCCTGGCGCCTGCGATGGGTTCGAGCAAGACACGGCGCCTCCCGCGCCCACCGCCGGTACAGTGCACGACCAGCCACTGGGTGATGACAATGATACGAAGGTTGTTCCAGCCGGAAGCGTGTCAGATAACGAAACTGAGGCGGCGTTGCTTGGGCCGGCGTTGTTTACTGTAATCGTGTAGGTCAGGTTGTTTCCCGCAGTCACCGGATCGGGTGAGTCTACCTTGGTCACGCCGACGCACGGCCACTACGGCGACCGTCAAAGAACGGCGACACCAGCAACGAGCCCGATGAGACATTCTTCGTGAATCTCACGACGCCTGTTAATGCCACCATCGCCGACAATCAGGGTCTGGGGACAATACTTAACGACGACACGCCGTTGATTCAGTTCAACTCCGCGACCTACTCGATAGGCGAAGGTGACGTTAATACTCCGGAAGGCTTTGCGTCGTTGACTGTGCAAGTTAATCGCACCGGAGATACATCCGGTGCGGCCACAGTTCGCTATGCTACCCATGACCTGAGTGGCAACGCTGAATGCGACGTGGCTAACACCGGAAATGCGTCGCAGCGCTGCGATTACCTGATGCTCAGCGGCACTTTGCGCTTTGCGCCCGGTGAGGCGCTTAAGATTTTCCGGATTCCCATCGTCAACGATGGCTACGTCGAAGGCCCGGAGCAGTTTACGATCGACTTGACGAATGTTACTGGCGCTACTCTTGGTCCTGCCAGTTTGACGACAGTGACGATTACAGATAACGATACGACTGCTACCGACGGCGCCCACAATCCTTATCTGAACAATTCCTTCTTCGTGCGCATGCACTACGTCGATTTCCTCGAGCGCGAGCCTGACACTTTAGGCTTTAATGATTGGGTCAGCGTGCTTAACAACTGCAATCCGAACCAGGGTTTCCTGGGCGCGCCTGCGAATTGCGACCGGTCGCACATCTCCAAGGGCTTCTTCGGCGCGACGGAGTTCATCGATCGCGGCTTCCTGATCTATCGCCTCTTCGACGTGGGTCTCGCGCGGTTGCCGGACTATGGCACTGAGTACAATCCGGATTCGGCGCAGTTGCGTGGCTTTGGTCTTACGCCGGCGGAGATACAGGGGAACCTGGACAACTACCTGGCGGAGCTTGGCGCGAGGCCGGAGTTTGCTACCAGGTATGCGTCCGTGTCGGGAAACAATACTTCCGCGGCCACAGCGCTTATTCAGATGCTGGAGACAACGGCGGGAGTAACCTTGCCCACGACGTTTGTGGAGCAGAAGGTGGTCTACGATAAGGAATTTCCAGGCGGCTTTGTGACCATGCAGTACTTCGCTTATCTGCATCGCAATCCGGACATGGCGGGCCGCGCAGACTGGCTTGATGTGCTGCTCAACGGCAGGCCGAGCCAGGGAGTCGCACCCGGAGACTATCGTCGGCTGATCTTCGGCTTCATCTACTCGACCGAGTACAGAAAACGATTCGGTCAACCATGATGAATGAGGTCGGTATCACCCACGCGGTAGCGAGTGGGTGACCCGTCGTCGGTCACTCGTGTAACGATACTATCGAAGCCACAGGCTTCTTGCTCGTCGCCAAAAAGGCGGGGAATCCAATTCCCTGCCTTTTCTTTTTATCCGACGAAACTTGAGCACAATTGCCGCCCGCTTGACCGGCGCAAGTGGGTCGGGCAAGATCGGACGGTATGCTTTACCTGAAATCCCCCGCGGCACGCCTTAACGATATTAGTTTCCACAAGAACAATTTCATAGTCATAAGCAGCTTGCTGTTATTGCTTACGGCATTCGATCTTGTTTCTGCGCAAACCTACCGCAAAGAAATCGACACGGCCGACAGGGTTTCGCTTTCAGTCAAGAGCCGCAATGGACGAGTGAGCGTCATCGCTGCCGACGATCAGCAGAAGAAGGTCTCAATTGAGGCGAGCTCAGCCGGAGCCCTGGTCGATTTGACTGACGTTAAGACGTCGGCCAAAGGTGGCGAGGTTGATATTGAAGTTCGCGATCGCCGCGACAAAGATCGCATTGACCTTGCCGTGCGCGTGCCATCGCGCTCGAGAGTTAGAGTTGAAGCCCAAGCGGGTTCAGTCGATATTGTAGGAAACTTTGAATCGGCTGAGGTTAGTACAAACACGGGAACGATTCACGCTGACGTTCCGCTCGAGACGCTAAAGTTTAACTTCATCTGGTCAGCCAGCAGGCCGCGTTTTCTGAGCGATGTTGAGCTTCCAAAAATCAAGGAAAGAGCCGGCGGCGTGTTTACAATTTCCGGCAACCTCGGCGAAAAGAAAGCCAAAACAGAAGAGCGCGTACAACTCAATTTCTTGACGCAGCGCGGCGTTGTTTTACTCAACGTCGATCCGAGCATGGTGCCCAGCGATCTGCACGAACGGCCGCTCACTGAAGCTGCCCGCGCTATTGTTCGCAGTGGCGACAGCCAGTTGATTGATGCTATTCGCAAAGTCTCGCCAAAAATGTTTGGCGACTACGCGAAGACCTTGCCGCCGCCCGGGAAGGAACCGGCACTCGTCAGACGATCTGCGCCAGGCCAGTTTGTGAGCGCGCTCTCACCGTTGTTAATGCGCTTCAACGCCAGCGTCACTGATCGCAACGGACGGGCGATTGGCGGCATGAAGGAGTCAGACTTTTCCGTCTATGAAAATGGCGTCGAACGCCAGGTGACAAAAGTTGTGCCCACTCACGAGCCTTTCAACCTGGTGCTTTTGTTGGACGTTTCGGGAAGTGTCGAAGAGCGAATCGACTTTATTCGGAAAGCAGCGCGCGACTTTTTGCGAACCGCGAGTCCGCAGGATCGCATTTCCATCATAAGTTTTCGCGACGATATTCAAGTAATTTCCGACTTCAGTACTGACCGCGGGATGCTCTCAAAGAAACTGGAAGAGATAGATGCCGGCGGAGCAACGGCGCTCTGGGACGCGTTGGGGTTTGTTCTCGCAGATACTGTGAAGCAACTTCGTGGCGAGCGGACTGCCGTGGTAATCCTGTCAGACGGCGACGACAACAAATCCTTCGTGCCGTTTCCGGCGATTCTCGAAGCAGTGATTGAGTCAGGAGCGTTGATTTATCCTTTGTACGTTCCTTCAGGTCTGGTTCCGGAAGGTAGCGTTCCTAAACCTGAGGTCACCATCGACCCACTGCGCACGCGCTATCTGACACTCACCACCCGTGCCGAAGAGGAAGGAAAAAAGCTGGCGGAGGTTTCCGGCGGCGTTTACTATCCCATTCACCGACTAGAAGATTTGCAACATGCCTACGACGACGTCGTTGTTCAACTCCGCACTGCTTACACCATCACATATGCTTCAAACTCGACCCCTTCCGTCAACCCGAGAGTGCGCGTGCGCACGAACCGCGAGGGCGCATCTGTTCGCCTGAGTCCGGTGGTCAACGTGGCGACGCCGTGACTCTTATTGCTTGTCAATTATTGCTGGTAACGGAAATTGCAGCGTCCGGCTAAAGCACGGGTTTACTTTTCATCTTTCATACTTCATCCTTCATCCCGCTTATGTCCCAGCCACTCTTCAATTCCCTTTTCGATGAAGTCGAGCGGCGGCCGCTGACTGTCAGCGAGCTTACGGAGTCGGTTCGCAAAGCCATTGAAGCGCGTTTCGCCTCCGTTTGGGTGGAAGGCGAGATCTCAAACTTCAGACCCGCTTCATCCGGTCACTGGTATTTCACGATAAAGGATGAAGGGGCTCAACTTCGCGCAAAATGCTTTCGCTCAGCCAACAGTCGTATACGCTTTCGACCGACTGACGGTCTCCACGTCAGAGCTCGCGGCCGGCTGACAGTTTATGAGGCGCGGGGCGAGTATGAACTGATCGTCGAGGCGCTTGATCCGGTGGGCGCGGGCGCTTTGCAAGTTGCCTTTGAGCAACTCCGCGATAAGCTGCAAGCCGAAGGGCTTTTTTCTCAGGAGCTCAAGCGCGCTTTGCCTGTGTTTCCCCGACGTGTGGGCGTCGTTACCTCCCCCACCGGGGCGGCCATTCGAGACATCCTTAATGTGATCTCGCGCCGCACGCGAACAGTCCACGTGCTTTTTTCTCCCGCTCGCGTGCAGGGCGAAGGCGCGGGACGCGACATCGCCCGCGCGATCAAATTAATCAATGAGCATCATCATCGTGCGCAACAAGAAGGTCGAACCGAGGATTTAGTCGACGTGCTCATAGTCGGTCGCGGCGGCGGATCTACCGAGGACTTGTGGGCCTTCAACGAGGAAGAAGTGGCCCGCGGTATTCGAGCTTCGGCAATTCCAGTCATCTCGGCGGTGGGTCACGAAACCGATTTCACCATCGCCGACTTTGTCGCCGATCGCAGGGCGCCCACACCTTCGGCCGCCGCCGAGCTAGTGGCCGCCCGGGAGGACCAACTTTGTTCCGCGCTCGCGCAGATGGGCCAAAACCTGTCGCGCCTGATGCGCTACAAGGTCGTGAATGCCCGAGCGCGCGTGCAGGAGCAGGCGTTATCTCAGGTCTTCGGTGAGGTGCGGGCACGCTTGCGAGAAGCCTATGCCTCGACTACTTCGGCGCGGCATCGTCTGCAAATTTCCGTGAGCCAAGCGGTTCGCAGTGCACACTTGCGCGCCGATCCTTTGAGTCGCACGCTCGCGCCTGCACAACTACTCGGACGCCTGGCAGCGGCGCGGGTTCGCTTTGAATCCGCCTACAGTGGCTGCAATACTGGGATTGAAAAGCAGATGGAAGAAGCGGAAAAGCACCTGGGGCTGGCCGCGGCTTCGCTTGATGCACTTTCACCGTTAGCTGTACTTCAGCGTGGTTATGCGATCGCGCAGCATCAGGATGGTCGTCTTCTGCGTGATGCGCGATCCATTTCAGTCGGTGAATCAGTGAAAGTAAGATTGGCCAAAGGAAGAATCACCGCCAGCGTGGAAGGTATCGAGGAAGAAGAAGGTTTACAGAACCGGAAGCGGTAGCGACCGGATGCTACCACTCACCCGTGTCCTACAGCTCTCTCTCTTCTCGAAACCGTCGATTGCAGGTTGAATATAGCATCCGGTCGCTACCACCACCCCAGGCGGGTTGCCCGCCTGGGGACCCCGGTCCGCTCCCGGTTCTGTAACGAGGCAGCAATGAAGAAAATCGACGAACAACCGAAAAGTTTTGAAGCGTCCCTCGAAGCCCTGGAGCAGATTGTTGAGGAGCTAGAGCGCGGCGATTTGCCACTGGAAAAAAGTTTGGAATTATTCGAACAAGGCATCGGTCTCTCTCGTCAGTGCCAGGAGCGACTCAGTCAGGCCGAGCGCCGTATTGAAATATTGCTGCGCGATAACCAGGGCCGTCCCGTAGTCAGCGCGTTCGAAGAAGCGCCTGTGACCTCTGAAGTGAGCGGAACCAAATCGGATGAAAACGGTTTCTGAAACCCTCCAAACTTCGGGCGACGCTGCTTTACAGCAATTCCATGGCGAAACCAGGAAACTAGTAGACGCTGAACTCGATCGTCTTTTACCGGCAGAGTCGGTCACTCCGGTAAGGGTTCATGCTGCGATTCGCTGGAGTGTTTTTGCCGGCGGCAAACGATTTCGACCGTTCCTTTTGCTAGCAGTCGGACAAACTTTCGGCGCCACCTCAGAATCACTTCTCGACACGGCCTGCGCGCTGGAGATGATCCACACCTATTCGCTGATCCACGATGATCTTCCCTCCATGGACAACGACGATTTGAGGCGCGGACGCGCAACTTGCCACATCAGGTATGGCGAAGCGACCGCAATTCTGGCAGGCGATGCGCTTCTGACCCTGGCATTCAAGACCGTTGCCGAAGACGAAAAACTGCCGACCGCTAAACGCGTCGCGTTGATTGCTGAGATTGCACGTTCAGCGGGAACGCCAGACGGAATGGTGGCAGGTCAAGCGTACGATCTTGAAGCTGAGTCGCGACATGTGAGCGCAGAAGAGTTGGAAGAAATTCACCGGCTAAAAACCGGCGCGCTCATTATCGCTGCAGCTCGATGCGGAGCCATCATTGCTGATGCCTCCGAAACTGAACTTGCGTCGATTACCAACTATGCCGCCCAACTGGGATTGTTATTTCAAATCACTGACGATCTTCTCGACGTCACGGCCACCGCCGAGGCAATCGGCAAGACCCCAGGCAAGGACAGGCGCTCGGAAAAAGCAACTTACCCGCACCTGCACGGAATGGATGGCGCTGGTGAGCTCGCGATCCGTATCCACGAGCAAGCGCGCGCCACACTCGCTGAAATCTCCCGACCAACGGAACGCCTCCACGCTATTGCCGATTACATTCTAAATCGCCAGGCTTAGAAGATTCACTTTAGAACCAGAAAAGTTTTATGAGGATCAGACCACAGCTTGCACTCGTCCTGGTTAGCGCCATCGTTTTTACGATGCTATTAAATGCAGCTTGCCGCCAGCCAACAAAATCAACGACCCCGTTTGATGAGAACCTCTATCGTAACGAGATCGAGAAGTGGCAGGGCGAGCGTCTCACTACTCTGACGAAAGAAGATGGCTGGCTTACGCTCGTCGGTCTGTTCTGGTTGAACGAAGGTGAGAATAAATTTGGCAGCGGTCCCGACAACCCTATCCGGTTGCCAAAAGACAGAGGCCCGGTGGTTGCCGGGACGTTGTGGTTGGAAAATGGTCGCGTACGAATGACCGCGCACCCTGCCGTTGAGATCACCGCCGGCGGTACTCCTGTCACTTCCCTGAATCTTAAAGACGACACGGAGGCCGGCGGTCCAACGGTTTTGAGATTCGGAACGATCCTAATGAATGTAATCAAGCGAGGCGATCGCGTGGGCGTCAGAGTTAAGGACACCGATAGCCGGACGCGACGGGAGTTTAAGGGCCTCGAGTATTATCCAATTAGTCCCAAGTGGCGAATCGAAGCGCGCTTTGAGCCTTACCAGCCGCCGAAGATAATTCCCATTACAAATGTGCTCGGCATGACGGATGACGAAACGTCCCCGGGGGCCCTTGTTTTCGAAGTTGAAGGAAAGACTTACCGGATCGATCCGATCGTCGAAAAAGGCGAGACTGATCTTTTCGTGATCATTGCTGACGGAACCACCGGAAAAGAAACCTATGGCGCTGGTCGCTACCTTTACGTGTCGCCTCCGGATTCATCGGGAAGAGTCGTTATAGATTTCAACCAGGCCTACAGTCCGCCGTGCGCTTTCACAAACTTTGCCACCTGCCCACTGCCGCCACGACAGAACCATCTTCCCTTCCGCATTGAAGCCGGCGAGAAAAAATACGCCGGCACAGTGCATTGAATTCAAAAATCCGGCTCTTCAGCGCTGAAGGCGCGAAACAGGAGTTATCGACCGAAGACAGTTGTGACTGTGCCGCTCCAAAATTATTTCGCGCTTTCAGCGCTTAAGATGATCCACGACTCCCACCTGGGCCGATGGCCCAGGCTTTTACATTTCGCGCCTTTGAAGCTGGGGACTTGGAATTTGTCTCATACGCTCAAACCTTCCGCACATCAGACGGCATAGCCGGTTAAGCGTAGGGCTTAGGCCACTGAACGGTGCCCGCTCTTTTCTGCATCGCCTTCAGCGTGTCGGGAATGAAAGAAGTGATGTGATGGGTTTCATCGTGGCCGTCGGCAAATGTTTGATAAAGAGCGAAGTCAGGGAGGGAAAGACAGGTCAGCGGCGACTGGTAGTTGTAGCCCGTATCTATCCCGATGGCGCTATGCGAGATGTAGACTCCATGGCGGCCCAACCGTCCTCGCAGGGGAAGCAGTGGAGTTGGAGTGTGTCCAAAAATACAGGGTTTGCCACGGTAGTTTTTGTAGAACTCCATGTCGCGCATCCAGAGTAGTGACTGCGGCGGAGTGTCGCGAGGATGCTTTTCCAGATCGAGACCAGCGTGGACGTAAATCGCGTAGTCATCTTCATGATAGAAAGGCAGCCCCTGAAGGAAGTCAAGATGGTCTGCAGGAACGGCGTTCTCAATCTCCCGTCGCGCATCATCGAGATCCTGTTCTTTGGTTATGTTAAGCGCCCTGCCGACATACTGCTCAAACGTACGTTCCCCGCCTGTCACCGGCGTAATCCAAAGGTTGGCGGCCCCTTCCATGAAATCCAACAACATTTGTTCATGGTTGCCGCGCAGGCAAAGGACACGTTCCGGATTCTCGCGCTGAAGTTTCATGACAAAGGCAACACAGCCGGGCGCGTCAGGGCCTCTATCAATCAAGTCACCCAAAAACACGACCGTGTCGGCTGCTTCGTCGCGTGGAACAATCTCCAACAGGCGTTGAAGTTGAGCGCAGCGCCCGTGAACGTCTCCGACGACAAAAGTTTTCATGCAGCGGTTCCCTCGTGTTTCAGATGCGACGATTTGATTTTTTGCATTAGTTCCTTAAAGCGTGGATCGCCGTGGAGATCAGACCAATTTGGATCCGACTCAAACCACAAATAGTTTTCATTACCAAGGTTGATTGCCTTTTCAAGCCACTCGAGCGCCAACACTTGCCGGCCCTGAAGTAAGTACGCCGATGCCAGCCAGTAAGCAATATCGTGGTCGGCACCTGCCGCCACCTTAACTTTTTCGGTCAACTGCTTGTTAGCTTGCTCATGTTTGCCATGCGCGCTCAAACAAGTCGCCAGTATCGGGCGGATACCATCCATCTTGGGATGTCTCCCCAACACCTGCTCCAGAATACGTGTCGCCGCGTCAACCTCGCCACGATAGTAGAGTACGCGCGCTCGAAATGTTTGGATCAACGGATGGTCGGGTTCCATCTCAGCACCCTGATCCAGTTCGGCCAGGGCTTCTTCGTAACGCTGCTGGTACATGAAGATGCGAGCGCGGTTGTAACTAACCACGACTCGTTCCGCGGGATTGAGACGGACCATGCGATCATAGCTGCGCAGCGCGCGCTCATACTCACCATCGAGGCGCGCCACCACTCCGCGCACGAAGTGGACGCCGACATCGTTGGGATACTCTTCGCGCAACGCCATGACTTCCTCGCGCGCTTTTTTCTTTTGGCCGCGACTTAGGTAGATGAAGATCATGTGCATGCGCGCCTCGAACAATTTAGGATCCAGCGCGAGGGCCTTATTGAATGCGCTTTCTGCTTTCTCGTGATCCTTTGCTTCGCCCGCGGCCTTGAGCACCCGATTTACGTAGCAACTTCTCAACGCCGAGTGGGCCAGGGCAAAATTCGGATCCAGCTCGATAGCTCGCTCGAAATGAGTGATTGCCG
>JALYSR010000233.1 GCA_030854715.1 Acidobacteriota bacterium | reverse complement strand
TCGGTGGTCGGCGTGCTGGCATTAGCGTTTGGCAGGTTCACAAAGACGCGAACTGAAAAATCACTGCTCGCCGGAAGTTGCGCAAACCCGATGCTGGCAAAAACTCTTTCCTGGGCCGTGTCGCTGTTGATAATTCTGGAAAAATCCTGAGGCGAGAGTTTTGTTTGACTAGACATTGGTTTGGCAATGCTAATGGACGCTTTCTCTACCAGACGTATTCGCTGCTTAATTTCAAACTTGATGTTGGCGCCTTCCCGTAGTCTCTTCTCAACTTTTTGAAATTCAACTTTAGTCGTAATGGCTGCCGTCGCCGGGTTGCTGCCAATCGCGCTGCTTTCATACTGATAAGCTAGCAGCGGCATCAGCGTCGTACCGCCGCCGGTTGCGGTGGTTGGATTGCCGGCAGCGTCAACAAAGTGCTCATTCACATGGTTGCCCCATCCCGGGTCGCTTGTGGTGTTGTTTCCCATTTCAATGTTCCACTTGGCCCAGCAGTAATCAACCATGCAGTGGTGAGTCCAGAAAACGGGATCTAAAGCTGACCCGGTGCCGCCCATAGTCTGTCCTACTCGGCTATGGACCTGGTTATGTGGAGTGCCTTCGATCTGATGCATGAAGGTGAAAAAATTAGTGTCTGCCATGATGGGATCCAGCTCCGCCGTGCTAACGGGGCTGAAGCCAGTCAGGTCGGTGTGACTTCTCGCCAGAAAAAGCGAACTGGCCGGATCCAGGAAAGCAGGATTAATGACGGGGTTCTGGTTCCAGTTCCAATAGGGTAAGCCAAACTTTGGTTTGCCGGTGAGTTTCTGGCAAATTTTTTCAAAGTTGAACAAATACGCCCGATGCCAATCGAAGAAATGATCGGCGAACGCACCGAAGGTACTGTGTTCGCAAAAATTAAAGCCTCCGGCAATGGTGCCATGTATTTCCGCCTGGGCGGTCCAGCTCGTGGGATTACTACTTGGCAGGGCTTTCATCGCGGTGACGGCATCACGATAGGTGGCAATATCAGCATCAACTTCGGGCGACCCAACTCGAAGGCTGCGACGGACCGGCCTATTCCTGATCTCCTCGAGTATTTTGTCGCATGCGCCCATCGTGCCAGCTAGCAGCGCCACACTGACGAACCCGAGACCCTTAATAAAGATACGACGGCTGACGCCGTTTGACGGATAAGCTGTATCGAAGTCTTCGAAACTAAGATCTGTCGCGAAATCTGCGGGACGGAGGATTTCCATGGTGTTTTCCTTTGGCAATAGGCTGAGGGTTGAGTTGAAAAAGAGTAAGTTGAGCCGAGTCCATAAGCCTACGCGGCTATGCGAGGAACGAAAGCCCGTGAGATCAACCGATTTGATTCGGGCGCACGATATTCCCGCTCGTATAAAAAGTCAATGAAATTTGATCTCGATTAACGGCCCCAGTTTGACAATAGCGCGTGTCACCTTAGGGTGTGAGGCGAGAACTGACGCGCCGGGCTTATTGAATAGAAGATACGCCGCCACAGAGAGGACGAAAATTAGGTGACAACTGGAAACGCTAGTTAGCCTTAAATAAACTGGGCATGCCAGCGAACGTGACCGCCTTCATGGTCAAGGAATTTGTGCAAACCAGGTAGCGCCTGAATGTCAGCCTTGATTACTTTGGAGTTAAGCACGACTGGCCTGATGTCGAATGCCCTGCCCGTAAGATGTCTGCTTATCTTCGTGCGTTCCTCCTCCGGCATCGCGTTCATCGTTTGCTCCAGCCCCGCAGTGAGCGCGTCGACCGTCACAGCTTCAGGGTGTTGGTCAACCCATGCCTGTAATTTTGCTCCGGCAAGGTAAGTGTTCCCGATCCACTTCCGATCGTGCAGCGAAACAATGTTCGCCGCCATGGCATGCGCCTGCTGCTTAACAGAGCGCAGTCCGCTGGTAAACTCCAGATCGGGGTGTTTGTTTTTGAGTATTGTAGCTGCGTTCTTTGCGACTGGTGCGAGTTGCATTTCTTCGATAGTCATGACTTTCTCCTTTGAGGTTTTGTAAGGATCATTCTCGATACAGATTATCAAAGCGCATGCTGGAGGGAGTGAAACGGAGTCGGATCGTATCGGTCGGGCCGTTGCGCTGCTTGGCGACAATTAGTTCAGCAACGTTCTTTTCGTCGTCTGGCATGCTGTCGCGTTCCTCGGGCGTCTTGTATTGCTCGGGCCGGTAGATGAAGGCTACGACGTCGGCGTCCTGTTCCAAAGCCCCTGACTCACGCAGGTCGGCAAGCTGCGGCCTGTGATCCGAACGCGACTCCGGAGCGCGCGAAAGTTGCGACAGCGCCACCAGTGGTACGTTCAACTCCTTCGCCAGGCCTTTGAGTTCACGCGAGATCTGCGACACTTCCTGTTGCCGCGACTCGAAACGCTTTGCCGAACCACTCATCAACTGAAGATAGTCGACCACGATTAGGTCCAGACGTTTTTGTTCCGCTGCCAGACGGCGAGCCTTCGCACGCATTTCGAGAACAGTGATGCCGGCCGTGTCATCGAGAAATATTTTTGTGTCCGCGAGAATGCCGAGCGACTTCGCAATTTGTGCCCACTCGGGGCGCGAAAGAAATCCGTTGCGAAACCGCTGCGCATCAATGTTTCCCTGCGAACAGAGCATGCGCATAACCAAAGCTTCTTTCGACATTTCCAGTGAGAACACTCCCACCACGGCGCCGGGAAGATGAATGGCCGCATTCTCCGCCAGCATCAACGCAAGGCTCGTTTTGCCCATCGAAGGACGGGCAGCGACGATGATCAGATCCTGGCGCTGTAGCCCCGAAGTTATTTTGTCTAGGTCCGCAAAGCCGGTGGTCAGTCCGGTTAAGACTGCGGCGCGGCCCTCCATCTCCTGAATCTTTTCAAGTAGCTGTTCTGCTACCGGCTTTACGTGAACAAAACCCTGGCGGATGCGTTCATCTGCTAACTGAAAAATCGCGTGCTCCGCGTGATCGAGAATCAGTTCCGGCTCGTCTTCCTGTTCGAGAGCTTCCTGCGTGATCTTGTTGGCCGCCCTAATCAACTGCCGCAGCATTGATTTGCCGCGAACGACCTTGGCGTAGTGTGCGATGTTTGTTGAATGCGGCAGACCGTAGGTGAGGTTGGTAATAAAACTGATGCCGCCGACCGATTCGAGCGCGTTCTCTTTCTTGAGTTCTTCACCAATCAGGATCGGATTGATTTCCGCACCGCGCTCGAATAATGCGGTCATGGCGACAAAGATGCGACGATGTGAAGGGACGTAAAAATCTTCGGGCCGCAGCAACTCGATTGCCTGGCTAATCAAGCCGTTGTCGATAATGATGCCACCGAGAATCGCGCGCTCAGCTTCAGCACTGTTTGGCAGCGAACGCTCAAGCGATTGCTCGCGTATGGGATCAGGCGTGGCCATGTTTGGTATTTTGTATTCGGAAAACGAAACGACGCCGTAAGTTAAACCCCTACAGCGTCGAGACTATACAACACGGGATCGAAGCACCAAAGCGGATGCGTGTTTTATTACTCAGCGGTTTCAGCAGCCCCCTCTTCGGGTGCACCTGGAGCTTGTTTCGCAAGTTCTGCCTCTTGCTCAGGTGTCAGGTGGCCAACGATTACTTCGCCTTCTGGTGCAACTTTGACCTGGAGATCAATCGAAACTTCGCGATGAAGTCGCAGCGGGACGGCGAAATCACCCAATCGCTTGATTGGCTCTCGCAAGTGAAGACGATGACGGTCAACTTCGTAACCACGCTCTTTCAAGGCTTCGGCAATATCCATCGACGTAACCGAGCCGTAAAGTGCGCCCTGTTCGCCCGCCTTGCGTTTGAACTCCAGCACCAGTGAACTCATCTGCGCAGCCTGTCCCTCGGCTGTAGTACGCTCTTTCGCTTCCTTTTTGAGCAAAGCAGCGCGCTCCTGCTCGATCTGTTTGACGTTGCTGGTAGTCGCCTCGACCGCCAGCTTGCGCGGCAAGAGATAGTTGCGCGCGTATCCGGCCCTGACGCGAACTATTTCGCCGCGTGCGCCCAGATCGTCAACGTCTTCTCTTAAAAGAATTTTAGTGTGCGCCATCCTCGTAGCTCCTTTTCCCTAACTCAGTTCAGCCCGTTCTTTAGTCCGTTGTATACGGCAGTAAAGCGATATTTCTCGCGCGCTTGATCGCCTCGGCCAACATACGCTGGTGGATAGCACAGTTGCCCGAAATTCGCCGGGGCAAAATCTTGCCGCGCTCAGGAATAAAGTTTCCGAGAAACCTGGCGTCCTTGAAATCAATGATGTCTACCTTCTCAATGCAGAAGCGGCAGATTCTCCGCCGGCGAAAGCGGCCACGGGCACCACCGCGCCCGCCCTGAGAAGGACGACCACGATCAAAATCATCGTCTCCGCCGTTGTAACGCCGGCCTCGGTCTCGGTCTTCATAATTTGATGACATAGTTACCTCTTAAATCGTGAATGGTGAATCGTAAATCCTGTGAAACTCCGCTAAACCCAATACGCCATGAGCCGCCGGCCTGGCCAAAACAATTGAGAAACCTACGCTGCGTCTTCTTCAGCTTCGTCGACTTCGTCAACAACGAACTCGGGAGTTGCAGTTCGCTTTTGCTCGCCCTGGCCACCCGGCCTCTTGGCCGCCTTGCGTGTCCGCTTAGCCTTAAACTTCTCGGCCCGACGCCGGTCTTCATCCACCCGCACGGTGATGTAACGAATGATGCGATCGTTAACCCGCATGCGCCGTTCCAGCTCAGCAATCTCGTGACCAGATCCTTCGATCTCGAGAAGAACGAAACTGCCTTCAGTTTTATGAAGAATCTCGTAAGCAAGCTTGCGCCTGCCCATGCTTTCGGACTTGGTTATCACGCCGCCCTGATCCGTAACGATCTGCTTGAAGCCCTCGGTAAGGCGTGTGACCTCATCATCGTCCGCTGTGGGATCAACGATGAACACTACTTCGTATTGTCTTTGCGTTTCCAAAATGTCCTCCTACGGTGACAGGTGACAAGCAAAACCAATCAATGGATTGCTCTTGTCACTCGTTACTTGTCACTGTTGTATTCCGTCATTGCTTTCAAAACGCCATCTCTCAAAATGGCACGGAGAGCTTCGGCGCTTCTTTCCAAAATCTTTTCTACTTCCGCTCTCGCGGCCCGCGTAAATGTATCGAGCACGAACCTTTTCGAATCATTAATCGGATGCTCGGGCTGAATGCCTATCCGCAGCCGCGTAAATTCATTCGTGCCTAACTGACCAATAATCGACTTCAGACCGTTGTGGCCGCCCGCCGATCCCCGCGCTCGAATGCGAATCTTTCCAAAAGGTAACGCCAGGTCATCCGATATTACGATCAGGTTCACGCCTGGCTCAGCCAGCTTATGCCTGGCTACGAGACAGGCAACCGCTTCGCCGCTCAGGTTCATGTAGGTCTGCGGCTTGACCAACTTGACTCGGCGCCCATCAATCTCTCCGCCACCAACAACGGATTGACACTCACGGCGTTTTACATCAATCCCGGTGTCTTCGCTTATCTTGTCAATCAACATGAACCCGAGGTTGTGACGCGACCACTCATACTCTGTCCCGGGATTACCGAGACCAACAATTAAGACCATTGCCAATTGCCAATTTCCGATTGCCAATTCCCGTTAATAAAATCGGCGCTTTGCAATCGGCAATCGGCAATCGCAAACCGGCAATGCCGTTATTCCTTCTTGCCCTTCTCCGGTTCTCCGCCGCCTTCTTCGTCTTCCTTCTTGCCCTTGCCAATGACTTCGGGCTCAGCAGGCGCCTCAAGTTCAACAACAGGCAAGGCCACAGGCTCTTCTTTCACGATTCCAACGGTCGCAATCACTGTCTCGGGAGGGTTGAGTATTTCAATGCGCTCGTCCACCTGAATATCGGATATGTGCAGCACATCATGAACGCCGAGATTTGAAACATCGACGTTGATTACATCCGGAATTTCACGAGGCTCGCAGCGTATCTCCAGCTCGCGAATGATCTGTTCGAGAACGCCCTGCTCTTCACGCACACCCACGGGTTCACCGGTAAGGTGAAGTGGCACTGTGACTTCAATCTTCTGACCTTTAACCAGTCGGGTGAAATCCGCGTGAATGAGCCGGCCGCGCACGGGATCAACCTGGCGCTCGTGAAACATCACCTCGCTCGCCCCGACGCCTTCAATGTCGAGAGTAAAAATTGTGTTACGGCCGGATTCTGAACGAAGAATTGCCGCCAGCTCGCGAAGCGGTGCAAGCGCAGCAACTGTTCCGCCTTGACCGCCATAAACGTTGACTGGAACCATTCCCGCGGCCCGCGCGCGTCGCGCATCATTCTTGCCGCGACCTTCCCGCGTCTTTGCGCGAATCGTAATGTCTTTCTGTTCTGCCATGACTACTCCTCTTTACAGACGTTCAGCGACCGAGTCATTTCCGATTTCCAATTTCCGATTGCCGATTTTGTTCGGATGCTCAGAGATTGAGTTCCGAACCAATCGGCAATTGGCAATCGGCAATCGGCAATGCTTGCCGGTCGCTGATGGACTTCCATTCAAGCCATCAGTGTTTGCCCTTCGCTATACGAAGAGCGAGGAAACGCTGGTTTCCTCATGGATCGACTTGATCGCTTTCGCCAGAAGCGGCGCGATACTAAGTACCTTTATCTTTTCCAACTCGCACGCATGATCGCGCAGCGGAATCGTATTCGTAATGATAATCTGCTCGATTTCCGATTGATCGAGCTGCTGTACAGCTTTTCCCGACAAAACCGCATGGGTAAAGCAAGCATGAATGCTTTCGGCTCCAGCATTCTTCAACGCTTTTGACACTTTCGTCAACGAGCCACCAGTGTCGCACATGTCGTCAACAATCAAACAACTCCGGCCTCGTACGTCGCCAACTACGTTCATCACTTCCGCAACATTGGCCTTTTCGCGCCGTTTATCGCACAGGGCAAGTTCCGCATCCAGCCGCTTCGCGTATGCGCGAGCACGTTCGGCGCCACCGGTGTCAGGCGCAACCACCGTCAGATTGGGCAGCGGATTGTCCTGGTAATAACCTATCATCACCGGGGCCGAATAGAGGTGGTCCACGGGAATATCAAAGAATCCCTGGATCTGCGCAGCGTGCAGGTCCATCGTCAACAATCGATCGGCGCCGGCAACGGTTATCAGGTTCGCCACCAATCGCGCTGAAATAGGAACCCGAGGACGATCCTTCTTGTCAGACCGGCCGTAACCGTAATATGGAATAACAGCCGTGATGCGCTCAGCCGACGAACGGCGAAACGCGTCGAGCATGATCAGCAACTCCATCAAGTGCTCGTCCGTAGGCGGGCAGGTCGGTTGAACGATGAATACATCGCCGCCGCGTACGTTCTCGTCGATCTGAAAATTAAACTCTCCGTCCGAGAAGCGTTCGGCAAAGGCCCGCCCCATATCACAGCCCAGATGACGCGCAATCTCTTCCGCCAGTTTTGGGTTTGCGTTTCCCGAAAAAACCTTAATGCCCCCAGTTGTGCTCATATGTCAGTGGCACAGACTTTAGTCTGCGTTCAGAATCACAGGCTGAACGCCTGTGCTACAAAGTGGCTGGGGCGGGAGGATTCGAACCTACGAATGCCGGTTCCAAAGACCGGTGCCTTACCACTTGGCTACGCCCCAGTATCAAGTTCTTGCATACGAGCAACGTCAGCGATAAGCGGAGCGGCAGACTTACCCAGCGCCTTCAAGTAAGAGAGATGCGAAAGGGTCTCACATACAAACACCCGCCACCCCGGCTGTGTGTTTAAAACCTCTGCCGCGCTCTGCTGGGCATTCGCATCATCAAAAGTTCCGTAGACGCTAGCGCCGCTTCCCGTAAGTAA
>JALYSR010000189.1 GCA_030854715.1 Acidobacteriota bacterium | reverse complement strand
ACAATCAGGTGCGCAGTCCGCACGCGTGCTGACATCGTTTCAACCTGCGACCTCGCGAACTCCGCTAACTACGATTCAACCCGCTACTGCGTTGCGACCAACAACCGCGCAGACATCGGCGTCCACTCTTGTTTCGAGCTGCCTACTATTGGCCAGACAACTCTCGACGGACTTAAAGAACCAGGAGCAGATAGAAGATCTCGTTAACCAGATCGAGAGCGCACTGCGAGCAGCAAAATCATTCAATGCTGGTAAGAAGCAAGACACAGCGCCGGATGGCGTCATCGAGGAACTACAAGCAGCGCTGGCTAATGCGCGCACGGCGTTATCGATGGCTGGCAGCGACGCTGGAGGTTATGAGTCCGCAAAGCTGCGACTCGGATGGACGGCCGCACGTCTCAAGCGAGCAAACGATCGACTGAAACAGAAGTGAAAAGAGAAACACAACCTCGGCCGGTGAATACTTATTCTTCTGAGTTTACCTTCTCCGGTAGGTTGGCCCGCTTGCGGCAGCATTCGCAGTTCGCTAGCGCCGCCGCGAGCGGGTGTTGACTGGCAGCTATCTCTTTACCCTGCTTTACCGTTGGCGACGCCGTACACCTCGGAAGCGAAGCGACCGCCGAGAAATCCTACAATGCTGAAGACCGTTGCCTCAAGAACACTCCGCCCCGGTAGTCCACCGGGTTGGGTGAATGCCGCCGCATAGATGTAAGCAGCGATTACCCCGGAGACTGCGCCTATTACTTTGATGATTACCCAATCCCGGCGCCATGGATCTGGAGGCGGCGGTGGCGGTCTCTTGCCATGAAGCAACCACCAAATCAGGACAGAGAGAGGCACGCTGCCGCACCAGCCTCCAAAAAAAGCTGCGATCGCATAGCCAGAGTTCATGAGATTTTTGCCTCCTGTTGGTTGGGTGAGTGAAGTCTCCTTGGAGATCTTCGGTTCAGGAAAACTTGACGCCGGGAAAGCCTCTTGCGAGGTTAGTGAGCGAGGCGGAAGTTAGCCCTCGAGGCGCGAAAAAGCCAAATTCACGCGTACGATAGTCCCACCCCACCTCGTTGTCAATCGGTTTACTCCTACCCAAAGTGAGCGAATTTCCGTCGGGTCAACAAGCTATTTTGGGTGGCACCGGTATGAAGCCTAAAACTATCGCCAGCACGCTTCGTTGCCGGAATTAACAAGGCTTTAGACGTTTCAATGAAAATGAGCCGTCTCGTCTTTGAGGATGGGCTCGAGACGTCCAAAGGCGGATTTGAATTTGACGGTCTCCGATAAGCCTTGGTTTCGTTGGGAAACTTGCCCTTTCCTTACGCAAACATCTCCGAACAGAACCCCCTAATGAGTGTCACCGCAACCAAACATCCTGGGCGAATTCTCGCTATCTCTGCCGCTCTGGTCTTCGTGTATGCAACCGTGCTGGTGAAGCTCGGGCAGGATTGGTGGACGGATGAAAACTATTCACACGGGCTGCTGATTCCGCTCATCATCGCCTACATTATCTGGAGTCAACGAGAACGGTTTGCCCGCACAGTTCAGCGCCCATCAACAATCTGGGGATTGGCTGCAGTCGTGTTTGCCCTGCTTGCGCTTTGGGCAGGCACCGCAGGCGCGGAACTCTTCATGCAACGGACCTCGCTGATTCTCATTTTGGCGGGAACAATCCTTTACTTTTGGGGCTTTAGTTTGCTGCGTCTGTTGATAGTTCCTCTGTTCTTACTGCTGCTCGCCATACCAATACCGTCAATAGTCTTCAACAAGATAGCTTTTCCACTACAACTATTTGCTTCGCGCTGTGCAGTATGGGCCATGGCGGTTTTTGACATTCCCGTGCTGCGACAGGGAAACGTAATTGAGTTGATGCCGCTGGGCGCTCACGAGACTAAGAAGCTCGAAGTGGTGGAAGCCTGCAGCGGCATTCGCTCACTGATGACACTCGTAACACTCGCAGTCGTGTTCGCATACTTCACTCATCCACACACGGGAAGTTCAGGCCAGAGCGGTACACCGCAGACTCCTGCGAGCGGCATTACGGGTTTGATTAGATCAGGGCTGTCGCGAATGACAACATATGGTTTCTGGCATTCCGCGCTTATCCTGCTGTCGGCAATTCCTATCGCAATTCTTACAAATGCCCTGCGCGTGAGCGGCACTGGAATTCTCGCCCGCTACTATGGAACTCGAGTGGCCGACGGTTTCTTCCACAGCTTCTCAGGCTGGGTAATCTACGTTGTAGCCTTTCTGATGCTGTTTGGGGTGGGGTGGATTCTGGATCGCCTGACTCCTGCGACGCGACGATCTCAAGATAACCGGACGACAAATCGTCACGTGCACGATGTGCGTACCGCGTCAATTCAACTTGCCTCAGCGGAAGGAGCAGAGTAGATGAAAAGCTGGCGCTTCGCACTCTTGTTTGTCGTTCTCGTCGCCGGCGGGTTTGTGGTAAATGCCTGGGAGTATCTGGGCGAAGCGCGGGTCGAGCGCAAAGAGTTGAGAGACTTTCCCAAGCAGATTGGAACATGGCAACAAACCGGCGGCGACGGCCAGTTGGACAATCAAACGCTCGCTGTTCTCCGTGCCAGTGATTATCTGCTTCGTGACTATCGCGGCGATAACGGCCGGGTAGTGAATCTCTATGTCGGCTATTACGCCAGCCAGCGAGACGGTGCCACTTATCACAGCCCCTTAAACTGCTTGCCGGGATCAGGCTGGGTAATGAGTGATCCCGGGAAGGTCACCATTACGCCAAAAGGAAGACCCGCCTTCGTCGCCAACAGGTATGTGATTGAAAACGGCGACCATAAAGACCTGCTGGTCTACTGGTACCAGGGTCGTGGCCGCGCAGTTGCCAGCGAATACTGGGGAAAGATCTTTACGGTAGTTGATAGTGTTCGAAGGCGACGTTCTGATGGGGCTATGGTCCGCATTACCACGCCAGTTAACGGCTCTGAGACCGCAGCGCTGCAAGCGGCTGTCGATCTAGCCGCGAACTCGTCAAGCATCCTGCCCGAATTCATTCCAGACTGAACGACTTCAAAAGTTCCTTTGAGCAAACTCCGGGTAAACCCGTCTGACAGCTCAGGATTTGCGGAAAGCCTTTGGAATTAACCTTTTTGTAAAGGTGTCTCACACGCAGATGCATCAGGCGGCATTGCCCGCAGCCGATGCTGACACGGGGGTAAGAACCGGAGACAAAAATCGGGACGGCTAACCTGGGAAACCAGGGAATACAAGTTCGCTCCCGCCGAGAGGAAAAGAGAATGAAAACCGAGTGCCGAGTTACCCTTTACTACGCTACCCTTCTGTCCGTTCTTTTGGCCGCTGTTTTCGCAATAAGCGGCTGCGCCAATCCCGAAAAAACTAAAGTAGCCCACGTCGAGAAGGGCGAGGTCTATCTGAAAAACGAGAAGTTTCAGGAAGCCTCACTTGAGTTTCGCAATGCGATACAAATCGACGAGAAGTTTGCCAACGCCCACTGGGGACTGGCGCGTTCTTATGAAGGACTGCAGCGCTTTCAGGAAGCCTTTGAAGAGTTGCGTAAGACTACGGAACTCGACCCGAACAATCTCGACGCTCGCGTGAAGCTTGGCAACTACTACGTTGCCGCCGCCAAGGGACATCCGGAGTTAATTGCGGAAGCTGACCGGCTGGCAAAAGAGATTCTGCAAAAAGATTCCAACCACGTCGAAGGTCACATCCTGATGGGCAGTGTCCTTTACGCCCAGAATGAACGTGAACGGGCTTTCGCTGAGTTCAATCACGCCATTGGGTTGGATCCCAAACGCGTGGAGTCGTATCTGAGTTTGGCGCGCTTCTACATAGTCACCAACGATAAGGCGAAGGCTGAAGAAACTTTCCAGCGCGCGATTTCAATAAACAACAACTCCGGCTTAGCTCACACTGAGTTTGGCAAGTACCTGGTCCAGTTGGGCAGGTCAACGGAAGCCGAAGCGGAACTGAGAAAAGCGGTCGAGGTTGAATCCGACAACCGCACCTCGCGTTTCGTGCTGGCCAGTTTTTATCTGGTCAACAAGCAGTACGACAAAGCGGAAGTAGCTTACAAGGCTTTAGCTGAGCTCGATAAGGACAATCCCGAAAGCCGCGCTGTGCTGGCTGACTTCTATTCGTCAATCAACCGTTACGACGAAGCAGTGAGTATCTACCAGGACATTCTGGCAAAATCGCCTGACTACACCCAGGGTCGTTACCGGCTCGGCGAAATCATGTTGATGCGCGGCGATATCCAGGGCGCTTCAA
>JALYSR010000129.1 GCA_030854715.1 Acidobacteriota bacterium | reverse complement strand
GCCGCAAGCGCAAATAATTCGTCTACCCTCGCGTTACGGTAACTCGCGCCGTTGGAAAAAGGGATCGGCCCGATGTTCGAGGAGACGCCCGTGCGCTTGACGCCGATATCCGGGTCTGGGCCGTTCTCGAAAGAGGCGAAACCCAGATCGAAATCCTTCTTGACGTAAACCGCGTCGACGGCCGCTGCGAACTCCATGACTTGTAGATCGACACCGATGCCGGCTTCACGGAATTGATCGCGCAGCGCCTCAGCTACTTTTGCATAAGAGGCCGCATGGACGAATTTCAGGTGAAACCGGATTCCGTCAGCGCCTCGCTTATACCCGGCTTCTTCGAGCGCTTGATTAGCGAGTGCGACGTTGTGTTCATACTTATCGACGTTCGGGTTGTAAGCCCAGTTGAGTAAGTGTGAGACCGGCCCAGTCGCCGGACGGCCCATACCCAGCACGAGCTTATCAACCAGATAGTCTTTATCGATCGCGTGGGCCAACGCCCGCCTGACGCGCAGATCCGAGAGCGGCGCGCGCGTGAGGTTTGGGATCAGAGTTTCCACTGTCGCAAAGCCCTCGCGCCCTTTGTCGGAGAGAGTCACTCCGGGTACGTTCTTCAAGCGAGCCAGGTCGAGTGGCGACGGGTTCAATAAATAATCTACTTCGCCTCGCTCGAAGGCGATCGTCACCATCGCCGCCTCCGGCATAACTTTGTACACGATGCGATCCAGATAAGGCTTGCCCGGTTTAAAATATCGCTCGTTCCTAACGAGCGTTAGGTGATCACCTTTCAACCACTCCTGAAATTTGAACGGCCCGCTGCCGACGGGCCTCGTGTTGTGCGGATTCGTGAGCGGGTCCGTGCCCTCGTACAAATGCTTTGGCATCACGGGCGCATTCGTCACGTCGACAAGTTGCAGAAATGCAGCGTAAGGGTGGTCGAATTCGAACACGACGGTGTGCGGGTCGGGCGTTTCGATACGACGCAGATTGTCGCCGATGGAGGCGCGCGTTCGAGAATGGTATTTCAGCAACAGTTGCTCGAACGTAAACTGAACGTCCGCGGAAGTCAGTGGAGTGCCGTCATGGAACTCGGCATCATGCGCGATGAAGAAAGTGTAGGTCCGACCGTCGGGCGAAACCTCCCAGCGCTCGGCCAAATCAGGCACGGGTTTGAGATCAAAATCGTGAGCTACCAGTCCGCTAAAGATTGAACCGCAAATGAGGTGCACGCCGCCCTGAGTCGTAATCGCTGGGTTGAGACCGCCGGGATCGGAAGAGATCGCGACCACGACGCTGCCACCGCGAACAGGCTGATCGGCGCGGCTTGGGCCGGCACACGAAAGTACGAGCGAGAGCAAGACGCCCATACGGATGGCGGCGCCCATCTCCGTTCTCATCGAGCGTTGGTTCGAGGCCAAAGCTTCCGGAAGAATCTTGATCGCGACGGTGCGATCCAGTTCCGTATCCTCCGCCAGGTACACCTCACCCATTCCGCCCGCGCCGATCTTCGCGCGGATTTCGTAACGGCCGAGTCGTGTGCCTTGGGCGATACTCATCGTTTCAACCCCGCAGTCCAGTTCATGACGACGGTCACGGGCGAGGGCGCGTTCTGTTCGACGAACGTGTTGACGAGAAAGCGCTGTCCGTCGGCGGTGACATCGTAGGCGGGGTTGCCGGGAGTATAGGCAACGCGAAGCTCGAAGAGCAGCTTGGGAATGCCGGCTTCGAACTTGTTGGAACTTCCGTTGACTCCGACCGCCATCAATTTTTTATCCGGGGATACGTAGAAAAGCTCCTTTCCATCGCGCCGCCAATGGGGCTGCCCGCCGCCGCCGTTTGAAATCTGCCACGGGCCGCCCGCAGCCGGAAAGCTACGCACATAGACCTCCATTTTTCCCGACTCGTTTGAGACGTATGCGATCCATCGTCCGTCGGGTGAGAAACGGCCAAGTCCTTCGAAAAAATCCGTTTGCAGGAAAAGCACGGGCTTCCGCTCATCAAGAAGCGGCAATACCCACAAGTCGAAGTCTTTCTGGGACAAGTCTTGATAGAGGATGTAACGGCCGTCCGGCGACCAATCGTTGGCCAGTTTCGTGTTGTTCGACTTGAGGAGAATCTCGTCGTTGCCGGCGCCGCTCGAAGGCTTTTGATAAAGATTTGAAACGCCTTCGCGATTTGAGGTGAAGACGATGCGGCTGCCGTCGGGCGACCAGATGGGAGCGGCGTCGCTTGCCGGATCGAACCTCAGGCGCGATGGGATACCGTGCGTGAGTTCGATCAACCAGATGTTGGGAATTCCTTTTTCAGGATCTAAGCGCATCAGGGCGACGTGCTTGTCGTCGGGCGAGAGACGAATAGCCGCATAACCGGCAGGCGGCCCGACAGTCCCGAGTTGTTTGCCCGCTCGATCAAACCAGACGAGCTGTGAGATCGTCACGGATGGGCTGCTGCGATAGACGAGCAGGCCCGTCTCTGAGACGGAAAAGGCAGAGCGCCCGGTGTTGACGTTGCGCCCGACCCCTTCGGCGACGGGGACAGCCTCACCCGTGAGTTGAAGCTTGTCGGCATTAAAGCCTTGCGCCATCAGCGTCTGCTCGCGCGTGAAGAGCAGAAAACCCGGCGGCGCATAGGCCGCGTTCGAGTCAACGTTCAGCAGAAGCTTCGTCTCCTTCGAGTCGAGCGCGCCGACGAAAATTGCCCTCTTCTCCGCTTGTGCGCTGCGAGCAGCGTATAGGAAGTGGCGGCCGTCGGGTAAGAACGAAGGCCATCCGTGTTGAATTTCATTGCGCGATTTATCGAGCGTGGTCAAGCGCGTGGGCGTGCCGCCCGTCGCCTGGATGCGATACAAACCCTCTTCAGGATTCCTTACAAAGACTATGACTCCGTCGCGATTCCACGCGCCTCCACCAGTAATCGTCACATCGCACAGCGTTTGCACCGGCCCGCCTGAGACGTCAATCTTCTTGAGCTTGCCCCCGGCGAAAAAGCCTATGGAGCGACTGTCCGGCGACCAGAACGGTAAACCCGCACTTCCCGTGGAGGTGATCTCCGTTCCGGCGAGCGGATGCGCGTCCAATGAATCGAGCGGTCGAATCCATAAGCTCGTCTTCCCTGAAGCGTCCCTGACCCCTGAGACTATGAGACGACCATCGGGCGAAATAACGGGAGTGCCAAAGTAGTCCGCCTTTTCCGGCGGCGCGATAAGAAAGCGCGCGACGGCGAGGGCTGGCTCCGGCGGGCGACGGAAATAAAGCAGTAGTGCGGCCAGAAATGCTACCGCAAAAAATCGCAGCGACGATCCAAGGCGAGTATTTTCTGATCCACTCTTGTGATGACGGTATGGTCATCGCCGTGATCGTTTGGCTGGAAACTGGCGAAGAGCCTGAGATGGCTTCGAGCGCGAACGCGAGATCGCGAGCCGAATGAAAACGCGCTTCGGGACTTTTCTCCAGACAATGATTCACCAGGCGTTCGAGCGCGGGAGAGATGTTCTGGTTTGTGTCCGAAAGATCGGGTGGATCTTCTTTCAATATCGCGCTCAGTGTGTCAGCAGCCGACTCGCCATGAAAGGCGCGGCGGCCGGAGAGCATCTCGTAGAGAATCGCGCCGAACGAAAAGATGTCGGAGCGATGATCCACGTCTCGCCCGCGCACCTGCTCGGGCGACATATAACCGACCGTGCCCATTACTACGCCGGGACCGGTATCAACACGCCGCGTCGGAATGTCTGTCTGCGATTGAGCGCCGTCAGGTTGCGTGAGCTTGGCGATGCCGAAGTCGAGAATCTTCACGCGGCCATCTTTGGTGATGAAGATGTTGTCGGGCTTCAGATCGCGATGGACAATCCCTTTCTCGTGCGCGGCGGCCAGCCCATGCGCAATCTGTAACGCGTAATCAATCGCTCTGCGTTGCCCCAATGCAGTACCGGCAATTCGTTGTCGCAGCGTCTCCCCTTCCAAAAGCTCGGAGACGACGTAAGCCGCGCCGTTGTGCGTCCCGATGTCATGAACAATGAGGATGTTTGGATGATTGAGTGCACCGGCAGCGCAGGCTTCTTGCTCGAATCGCTGCAGACGCTCTTTGCTATCGGAATAAGAAGAAGGCAACACCTTGACGGCGACATCACGCCCCAGCCGAGTGTCGCGCGCGCGATAAACCTCACCCATGCCGCCCGCGCCGATGGGGCCGATGATTTCGTATGGGCCAAGTCGTGCGCCGGCAGCAATGGTCATACTTACATGCTTAAGGCAGGAGTACTAAGACCTCTTCGAAACCGGCCACATTCTATCTTTGTTCGGGGTGAGGACGCTAGAGATTCAATTCAGAACGAGAGCGACTAGTCAGAACACCTAGTGAATTAGATTAACCTTCACGTCGACGAGTTCCCGATACTAGTTGGAAGTTCTGGGGTCGCGGCGTAATCACATCGCCTAAGCTGCGTGCCTGATTTGCGTATAGCTGCGGGACGTTTTGCGGGACGTTTTTCCGTCGGCAAGAAATTGGCTCACAACGTTTGTCGACTTCCACACTCACAAACCTGAAATTATCTTCTGGTGGCGAACTTGGACAGCGAGAAGAGATTCTTGCGCAGCTTGTCGCCTTCTTTCGTCAGCGTGTAATCGACACGCGGAGGTGTTTCGACGAACGTTTGGCGATGGATCAATCCGGCTTGTTCAAGTTCAGCGAGCCTGATTGACAGCGTCGATGTGCTCATGTCGTCTATTTCGTTTCTGATTTCTTTGAAACGAATGCTCCCGCGCTCGCCGATCAGGAAGAGTATTCGCAGCGCATACCTGCGACCGATGATTTGAACCAAACCTGTGGCCGAGCAGAGACAATCCTTGCTGCTATCAAGGGCGCGATCTACACACCCGCACGAATTCTCTTCGGGCACACATAAGACTGGCAAACTCATAACGATTACATTTTCAGAGCGCGCCACACACGACGCGCTGTATGCCAAGCCGATAGTAGTCACTGGATTTGAGCCGCTGGACATCCTCCAGTCGGTGTTCATGATCTACGGGGCAGCGGGCAAGCTGGTAGCGTCGAGCGTCACCGTGATGGCGTTATTGCCATCGGGTGATTTCTCTTTTGCAAACTGCCTCGTCGGGCGTGACACTACTCATCGTTACTTGTCTATGATCGTTCGCTGGCCCAGAATTGCCGCGACGCATCACAAGCGTCGCAGAGCTCTTTGAGCCAGCGTTTTTGACTTCTTGAGTTTCACTTTGTTATCTCGCGGGCCGCCGACGCTGATTCTGAGATAGCGATCGCCCTTAAGAACATAGAGTGCACCGCCCACTCGGGTTCCAGACCAAAACGCTTCATCGCCAATCCCGCGCACAGTTTCCAGGGGGGCCGATTCTTCTTCTTCGCCTTCGCGTTCTCGATTTTCACTTTGCGTTTGCGGCCCATTCTTTTTTGCACCGCGGTTCTTTTCGCGCTCTCGTTTGTCTTTGCCCTCAGACTTGCCGAAGGTGTTTTCCCAGAATTCTTTCAGACTTTGGCCTCCTGAGGTTTCGGGATTTTTCATCGTTAACGAGAGACTGATCGAATTTGAAGGAGTAGGCAGTTCGTAGTAACACAGCGCGGTGATTAAGTTTCCGGATGCCTGCTCATTCGGTTTCGTTTCCTTGAGTGGTTCGCCCTGCACCGCCTGAATCTCAGCGCTCGTCAGCAACGAACAAGCATCGACCTTAATTTTCGTAGTGGCAGCCGTGGTGCTCGGATACGGCGTCGCGTTCATGTTAACGGGACCCGGCGTTGACGAGGCCGAGGTTGATTGCGTTTGCGCAGGTGCCGGTTGATTCGTCGCCTGGTTGCTGCATCCCTGGGCTGTGATCAAAGAACAGATAAAAAGAATGATGGCGGCTTGTCGCATTAGCTCCTCCGTTGGCAGCCGATTAAGAGGTTCGGACTCCTGCGTGAAGACAGTGTTGTCTCACTCTCTCCGGCCGCACGCCGCCCGCTTCCTGTTGCTGCCGACTGCTCACTGCTCACTGCTCACCGATTTGTGGTGCCCCCGCAGGGATTCGAACCCGAACCAACAGATTATGAGTTTCCCACGACCTGATTCGTCAAGTTCCACTGGGTTGATTGGTGCGGACCCTCACGTGAATGGCTGGATCAACAAGGATCAATTTCTCAAGTTTTTCTCAAGAATTTCTCAAGGGGGTGAGACTAGGCTGTACCTCTCGGTCAAGAATTTCTCAAGAGCCATGAGTAAGGCTGATCAGTGAGTGCGACATTAGTCTGCTGAACTGACATGACGATCCTGCCTGCGCTTGATCCGGTTTTGGTTGCGCTTGATCTTCTGACAAGTTGATCACGACCTAAAAGGAGCCCTTCCATGTTCCGAAAGCTCCCCAAATCTTATTCGATCTCGCCGAAGCTGCGCCTCAGGATAGCGCTGGCTACGGGGTTTTTCATCCGTCTTGTCAGGGTGCGACGCTGCGCCGCCCGCAACAGATTTATCGACAAAGGAGAGACAAAAATGTCCACGAATTCCCTATCGCGTCGCATTAGTTCATTAGTGTGCGGCACACGAGAATCACGGTTACGGCAGTAGCCTTTTTGCTGGAACGGCATGATCAATCCGACCATTGGCACCTCGATCAGCGCAAATTGGCAGCGGCATTTTGTCCCGCTGACGGATAAGGGTCCAAAACAGGCTCCGGGCTGCTTGGTCTTTCCAACAGCCGACTCTAATGTGAACCGCCTAAAGAAAGGTCACGAAAATGAATGCGAAAACTGTAAGCAATGTTAGATCTCAAAGGCGATGGATACTCGTCATTGCTCTTTTGTTTGCCGCTGCGGTTTGCGCCATACCTCTCTTTAGCACGCGCGCTGCAAACCCGGCGGCGGGTGCGATCACTCCGACGACCGTTACACCGGTAACGTGGATGGGCACGGCGTCTGGAATCCCGCCCACCGGCGGCGGCGAGGCTTCCTGCACGGAAGGCACCAACTGCGACAGCTTTGCCTTGACGATTTCCGGGACACCGGCTGACTGGATTGCCGTAGGCAAGCAAGTGCATGTTCAAATCAACTGGGGTCTGCCGGCAAATGACTACGACATGTACGTTCATAAAGGTACGCTCGCGGGCCCAATCGTAGCCTCATCCGGCGCCGGCGGCACAACCCAGGAGCAAGTGGATCTCAACCCGGCAAGCTCCAGCATCGGCACTGGTCTTTTCACTGTTCACGTCGTCTATTTCGCGGCCACACAGGCGGATCAGTATAGCGGAGCCGCCACGGTGATCGCGGCCGGCAGCCCTCCAGTGCCTGCACCTACGCCTGCATCAGGATTTGCGCCGAGGTATGAGAACTACACGCCGCCCGCGGCCGGGCCAGCCACTCTGGGACGCAGCTCGGGCGAGCCGTCCATCGGCGTCGGGTTGGGCATTACCGGACACCCCGAAGGCAGAGCGATGTTCCAGTCGGATGTCCAGACGCTGCGCGTAAGTTTCAACGCCGCGTGCGCGACGACGCGAGTGATCTGGGAGAACAAGCCTCCGGTGACTTCTCAAGTGGACTTCGATCCGATTCTGTTTACAGATCGTCAGACGGGCAGGACGATTGTGCACCTGTTGACCTTTGCCGGACAGGTGATCGCAGGCGAATCGTCGTTCACAGACACGGCACCGCCCGGCAATGATGGAGACGTGTGGACGCCAAGCAACGGCACTGGCATCGGATCAGGAATTGACCATCAGACAGTTGGGGGTGGGCCCTATGCTCCGCCTCTCAACTTGCCCAAGCCTCCAGGAGTGTACCCTAATGCCGTTTACTACTGCTAGCAGGCTCTCGTCGACGCTAGCTGCGCGCGGAGCGATGACGGCGGACTTAGTTATGGTCCTTCCGTAGTGATTTACAGCAGCGAGTGCGGCGGACTGCACGGGCATGTGAAGGTCGCGCCGGACGGGACCGTCTATGTGCCAAACAAGGGCTGCGGCACGCAGCAAGCCGTAGTCGCGTCGGCAGATAACGGTCTCACGTGGGCCATTCGGCCGGTTCCTGGCAGCACTTCTGCTGGCAGTGATCCATCAGTCGGAATCGGCAGCGGTGGCAGAGTCTATTTTGGGTACGCGGACGGCGATACCAAAGCAGTGGTTGCAGTGTCGAACAATAAG
>JALYSR010000084.1 GCA_030854715.1 Acidobacteriota bacterium | reverse complement strand
GCGCAACCCTGGGCTGAAATTAGCCAACGCTTTCAGCGTTATTCGTCGCCGTTGAGTTTTCACACAGTCTCTAAAGCCACGGTGTTAATGAGAACGCTTCGCTTGATGAGTGCTACGCGACTGCTGTGAACGATACTAGCCGCGCCAGTCATGGCGACTTTTTGTGCAAACCCGTGCTGAGTCTAGCAAGAATTCTGGCATGATTTCTGAACTAACCAGCCCAGCCCGATGCTTGATCTAACACTTGTAATTGGATTATAAGCTGACCAACCTTGGGGCGGATGCTGAATGTTTCCGCCCTGTGCGGTTGCCGAAGTGAGGACGGCATACCTGCACCCACATGGGGCGTTGTCGGTGTAAGAAACGGCAACGCCCTTGGTCTATAGACACACTTCTACTCTACTGCCGCGAGGCAGATTTTCAAGCGACAACTAAAACCGCTCGGTCAAACTAGAACGCCAGATCGAGGATCGCCAGCAAGACCGCCAGATCACTAGTCGGTACCTCGCCCGGCGCCGTGGAATCACTGGACGGAATGATTCCGTCAGGTGGCGGTGATACAACGTCACTAGTGGGTACATTGCCTGCCAATGCAGTGACGGAAAGCGCGCACGCAAGCGTGATTGCCATTACAAATCGTTTCATTTTTTTGTTTCTCCTTTTGGGGTTTTGAGGATGCAAGACTTCTGACTACGAAACAGAATAGAGCAATATGCCGAACTTCTTGCAAGGCGTAACGGCGGCAGTTAATATCCTCCGCCGGTAAGCAAGTTTTCTTACACTCACGGCAAAGGGTTTATCTCTCGTGAAGATAGCCTCACCAAAATTACACACGTCCCACCTAACCGCTAACGAAGAAGCTCTGCATAGGTGTCAGACTGCACTGGAACTAAAAGACAAGGCCGACTATGAGGGCGCGCAGGAGGCGATGCGCCCTTTGTGGATGGAGTTTGGAGAACGCCCGGAGATTAGAGGGCTTCATCCTTCGGTTGCCGCCGAAGTGCTGCTTTGCGTAGGTATCCTCACGGGATGGATCGGCAGTAAATCTCAGATCAAGGACGCGCAGGAAGTCGCTAAAAACCTCATAACAGAAAGCATTACTTACTTTGAAGCAGAAAGTGACGTAAAGAAGATCGCAGCGGCGCGAGCAGAGATCGCATATTGCTATTGGCGTGATGGAGAATTAGATGAAGCGCGAATCATGCTTAGCGAGGCTCTGGAAAAACTGACCACAGAAGGGAATACCAGGGCCCGAGCACTTCTGAAGTTGGCAACTGTCGAATTGTCAGCGGCGCGATACAATGATGCTTTGAAACTTCTCACTGACAATGCTCCGCTTTTCGAGAAGGTTACTAATCACGCCACCAAAGGCGACTATCACAATGAACTTGCGATTGCGCTGGAAGAGATTGCTGCCTCGGAGAAGCGGAACGAGTATTTTCAACGGGCGATCAATGAGTACAAAGCCGCCGATCATCACTTCAAACTAGCTAAGAATCCTGTCTTTCGTGCGAGCGTGAAGAACAACGTCGCCCTGGTGCTCTATAAGTTGTCTCGATTCAAAGAGGCGCATGCGTATCTTGATGAAGCTCGACGCATAACTATTCGTTTCAAGGACAAGGCACGCACCGCCCAGTTCGATGAGACACGGGCGCAAGTATTAATCGCCGAAGGAAAATTCAAAGAGGCTGAAGCTGTCGCGCGTAAAGCGGCGGCGGCTTTAGCACGAGGCGGACATGAATGTCTTGTGGCTGACGCTTTGATTACACAGGGAATCGCCCTTGCCCGCTCGGGTAGGAAAGAGCGGGCGCAATTCATCTTTCAAAGCGCCATTGATGTTGCCCTCCAAGTAGACGCCCTCAACAAGGCAGGACTGGCCGCGCTTACTCTCATTGAAGAAGTTCGCGAACTATCTCCTGCGACTTTACACGCCGCCTACCAGCAAGCACGAGAATGGCTATCCGACTCGCAGAGTCAGGAAGTGCTACTCAGATTGAATGATGCTGCCGGAAAGCTGGCCACAGGTTTGCGAGGGGAACTAAGCGGAGAGGAAGCGACGGAAATCCTGCTGACTAAGGCTTGCGACTTACAAGATAGGGTATTGAAGTACGAAGGTGCGCTTATCAAAGAAGCTCTATCACAGACAAACGGTAGCGTGACTCGCGCTGCTGCCTTGCTAAACTTGAGCCATCAAGGGCTTGCTTACATTATTGATGCAAGGCACAAAGATTTACTCAAAGAACGCTCTCCGGTCCGCCGTCGCCGCGCGCGGAAAGTCAGTAAATTAACTTGATTTGTTTGCCTGCACCGCGTTCATAACTTTTTGCGCAAGCGTTGGATTCTCTGGTTCCACCGTTCTAAACGGTTGCTTTGTGTATCTGTCTTTTCAGGCGGTGAATTGTGCGCCGAACAACTTTGAGCTGGGCGCTGTCATGCGCGGTCAAAGCCTCGTCTCTTTTCTTCTTCATCTCACGAATACGCGCCTTGATTGAGGCCTTGTCGACACCAACCACCTCATGATGCTCGTGCTTGATTCCGAGGGCGTTTGAAAGCGCGACCAAAAGGTGCTCTTTGTTCAATTGTGTGTAGCCTTGTAAGGCTTCGTGCTCGTTACCTTTGGCGATTTCGCGAAGCTCGCCGACCGTCTTGTGCTTGAGCTGTTCGAATGTGTAGTCCATCGTAAACCACTTCTCCTAACCGAGAATCTGATTCAAGTGCTTCTTCATGTGATCGAGGTAGTCACGCATAAAAAACTCGAGCGTGACCGGTTCATCTTCACTTATTTGGTCCGAAGAGATTTGGTGCAGGTTGTGCGTGGAGCGGAGCTTTGTGCGCGTCTCTTCCGGCGCCTGTGTGATCACGTGCAGCAGATGCTGATTATAAAATTTCCAGAGCTGGACGAGCGCATTCCATGGTTCTTCCTGGTAATGCTGCGCTTGGATCCACTCCTCCTGCTCGTAGCCGGCAAAGACCAAGTCATCCGTAAACTGCGCACGCACGAAACGCTGATGGTTGTTTGCGGCTGAATCGATTAGATGGCCAATGATTTCCTTGGGCGACCATTTTCCTTCGCTCCTGGCAACGCCGCTCTGTGCTTCTGAGATTTCGAGTAGACGAGGGGAAGCGCGCTCAATCGTTTGCTGAAAGTCGTTGAGAAACTTCTCCCGGCCGTCATTCTGCTGAGTTGCTGCTGAAATCATGGTGGGATAATAGCTCAGGCGGTTGGGGAAACGCCAAGCGCCCCGCGCAGCGCGAACTGACAATTTGGAGTTACAGGGACATCGAGGAACTACGCCAGGGCAGACTCCTTAAAATCTGGCTTCTGCTTGTATTCACCTGTGGCTGCAACCTATAGCGATTTCTGCATTCGCAAACCCGGCAGCGACTCGCCGTCTGGAGTGTCCATCTGAATCGCCTCGGAGCTCTCGTAACCTCGCGCTGAATAGAAGGGGACTCCCGGGAGCGTTGCGACTAACTCGACGCGCCTGAACCCGGCATTCCGTGCAGCTTCTTCGCATGATTTCAGGAGTAGGCTGCCAATGCCTTGCCTTGACCATTGCGGATGAACGTAGAAAGCCCTGATGCGCGCTGCCTGCGTGGCCGGATCAAGCAAAGGATCGTTCTGAGAAGACTTCAATTGATCGCCGCCGAATAATGTTTGCCTTTTGCTCCAGCCACCGCTGCCGGCGATTTGTTTTTCAACTTCAGCAACAAAATATGTGCCGTCGGATATTAGCTGAGAGTCAACGCCGAAAATATGTGACAAAGCGCTCGCAATCTGGCCGGCAGAGTAATACTCCGCGCTGAGGGCAGCGGCGGATGCGCGAATTAGATCTTGAAGCGCGGGAATGTCATCGGCAGTTGCAATGCGAATCTTAGAAGTCATGGTAAAAACTCATATCGCGCTACGCTCGACTGGGAGTTATGAAGGCGGTATAAAATAAGTCGGAAATCAAACAGGTGGCAACAGAATTGCTGGAATTGATCGAGGGGCGAGGAAAACATGGCGAACACTAAAGACGCAAAGAAGATGACTGATGAGCAGATTGAGGAGCGGGTCGCCCGTCTGGCGTTCGATGGAGACGCGCTCAAGTATCGTGAGTTTCTTGCAAAGCTGAAGGCAGGTTTGCCGGAAGGCACGGGTGTAGCGTTCCGCGGCAGTGTTGT
This sequence comes from Acidobacteriota bacterium, assembly GCA_030854715.1. GTDB lineage: Bacteria > Acidobacteriota > Blastocatellia > Pyrinomonadales > Pyrinomonadaceae > PSRF01. The sequence goes on along the minus strand of JALYSR010000084.1, from coordinate 341 downwards.
TACCAACAAGCGTTATGAAGATGGCAAGCGGTTTGACGCGGATGGCAGAGGCAGTAGTGATCTGGATGTGACCCTCATTGGAGACAAGGTGATGGAATTCTGGAATGAAAGTGCTTTCTATATCCCAGCGCTCCATACCAAACCGCTTTGCGACGAGGATGCTGCGATAGCGCCTGCCCTAAATCCTCTGCGCGAGGAACTTCAGAAACTCGCCGGGAGACCGGTAAACTTTCAAGCTACCGCAAACATCATTCTTTATTCACGCGACGTACTTTTCAACGAGCCTTACACCATGGTGATAGAGGCGCAAGAAGCGTCGTGATTGTTAAGCTGCTCAGCTA
>JALYSR010000178.1 GCA_030854715.1 Acidobacteriota bacterium | reverse complement strand
GTGTCACTGTCTCCTGGTAAGCTCGGCCCAGTCGTTGCAGCGCAGATCTCAAAGCTAACTCGCGCTCGTGCGCTAACGTTTTCTGTTCCGGATTCTGGGAAGGCTCGGCCAGGCTCGCTACTAAAGTTTGGCCGGACTGCCCCTGCGTTGCGTCCAGCGATACCGTCGCATCCCGTCGGCGCCTGCGCCACCAGCGCCAGCGATTTCGCGCCTGGTTAATCGCGATCCGGTAAATCCACGTTTTCAAGTCGGCGTCGCCACGAAAGCGGCCAATGTTTTGAAAAGCCCGCAAAAAGGTTTCCTGCGTTAGGTCACGAGCCTCTTCGCTATTCTCCGTCAGGCGGAAAAGCAAGCCATAGATTTCGCCCGAACGTTCGCCTACCAACTGCTCAAAGGCCGCCGCCTCGCCGCGCTTCAGTCTTTCAATGAACTCAGACTCCACCGCGGGGCGCATTTCCACCGCGGCTGCCGGGGCGACCTGTTCCAGTTCCATTTGCCCGCGGAGGGCTATTGGCTCTCCGTAGCTCACGTGTTACACCCTGGGGCTGGAATCGGAGTAGCTGACGGCTCCCGCCCATTCCGGGCAGTCGAGTCATTAGACACCAGTGTAGGACCGTTTGTTCCCAGGAGAATTGTCATCCTCACGACACGCCTCCGACGCCCCTCGATCCTCCCGAAGTATCAGCCGAAGTTTGGAATAGCGTTCTCAATCCTTGGATGCCGGTTTCGCCTCTCGCGCCCCAATTACTATACAAAGAGGCTGCTTGACAAGATTTCCGAGCGCCCTTTAGAGTGAGTGTTTCGCCAATCATACACCTGAAAGAACGCAGTTCACTATGCGGACTTGCGAGAAAGAAAGACGTGGCTAAATACAAAAAGAAACGCGCGCGTGAACTGCAGCACGATAAATTTCGAGACACCGCAAACACAATTTTTGAACGGTTTGGCGAGCGGCTGGAAGGCAAGGGAAAGGCGATACTCTACGGCCTAGTCGCCTTGCTTTTGTTGGCAGTTATCGTCGGTCTCTGGCTGAGATGGAGTAACCGCAAGGCAGACGAGGCGCGGCGGGCCCTCGGGCGGGCCATTGCGATTGCTACCACGCCGGTGTCAACCACGACGCCCGCAGTTGCGCCCACCGGTCCGGTTTTCGCCAGCGAACAAGAAAGAGCTCAAAGCGCCGTTGATGAGTTTCAAAAAGTGGCCACCAAATATGGGGAGCCTTACCGCACCGAAGCGCGTTATTTCATAGCGACGAATTTGCTTTACATAGATCGCGACAAGGCCATAAACGAGCTCTCGGAACTAAGCAAAAGTAACCTTCCGGAAGTGGCAATGCTGGCGAAGTTCTCTCTGGCCCATGCTAAAGAGGCCGAAGGGAAGCTCGATGAGGCGGCGCGGCTCTATACAGAGTTGGCCAGTCAAAACAGTACAGTGGTCACGCCGGAAACTGCTAACCTTCAGCTAGCCGAAGTCTACGAAAAACAGGGCAAGAAGAAGGAGGCTGCCGACCTGCTCTTCAGTATCCTGGATGCTGCCCGCAACGCCAAAGACAAAGACGGGACTCCGCTGCCACAGTCTGCGGCTGCCGGTGCAGCGGCAGAGAAACTTCAAAAGCTCGACCCTGATCGCTACGCGAAAGTGGCGCCACCGTCGCCGGCTGGGAACTCTCCGTTCTAATTGCGATTTTGAGTATCGGTTGTTTTTTCCTAAACCCGGTTTAAGACTCCAATAGATGCTGCAGCGCAAGCATCTGTCGTGCAATCTGAGATCTGAGATCTGAGATTTGAAATCCAGTCAATGGACAATCTTACTCACTCGCTGGTAGGACTGACCGCGGCGAAAGCCGGATTAGAAAAGTTATCACCGGGAACAACCACGCTTTGTGTCCTCGCTGCCAACGCACCTGATTCCGATATCCTGGCACTTGTCTTTGGCGGACGCTGGACATTCCTTCATTATCACCGCGGCATTACTCATTCAATTGTCGGCACGATAGTCCTGGCGCTCGCGCTTCCGGTGGTCTTTTATCTTGGCGATCTGCTTCGTTCGCGAATTCGCGATACGCCAACACAGGTTAGATTGGGTGGGTTGATGCTCGCTTCTCTGGTTGTCACTGCCACTCATCCGCTACTGGACTGGACCAACAATTACGGAGTCAGGTTCCTGCTTCCCTGGAATGCGAAGTGGTTTTATGGAGATTTCGTTTTCATCCTTGATCCGGTTATATGGCTTGTCCTCGGAGGCGCGGCTTTTCTGCTGACTGCGAAAACGCGAAGGCACATCGGTGCCTGGATAGTAATAGCCCTCATCCCCAGCTATCTGGTTTTGGTTGGGCCGGGGGGTGCCAGGCGCTTTGCAAACGAGACCCTGGTTCGTCTGCTTTGGATAGTGGCCATGATTGTTCTGGTTAATCTTTACCGGCGAAAAATTGGCGGCCGCCAGGGAGCGAGGATCGCTATCGCCGCGCTGGTTGCGGTTACCATATACTGCGCCGGGTTGGCCGGCGCTCACGCACTGGCCTTCCATCGGGCGCGGATTGAAGCCGTTTCCATCGCCAACAAAAATGGCGAGCAGTTTGTAAAGTTAGCTGCGATGCCGACTCCGGCTAACCCGGCTGAGTGGGTTTGTGTAATGGAAACTGATCGGGCGGCCTACCGGTTCAACTTGTCTTTGTTTCACCAGGAACAGGTTTCATCGGATCTCGTCCGCTACAAAAAGGCCGATGCTTCCGATCCGGCGGGGGCGGAAGCTTCGCGCGATTATCGTTCACAGATTTTCCTCGATTTTGCGAGATTTCCGGTTGTTCAGGTGGTAGGGGAAGATTGCCTCACGCAAACTCTCGTGCAGTTTGCCGACTTACGTTACACTGAACCTGGACGCACGAGAGGCACATTTGCTCTCGAGGTTCCAGTTGATTGTCCCGTTGCAGTCCCAAGATAGATTCACATGCACGACGCTGATCAAATGGAGACGTTGAAAGCTCTGACGGAGGTTGCGAAAGAGAGAGAGCAACCTCGCAAGGGTTTGCGGTTGGCAAGTGTGCGCGTTTCTCCCGGTTCCTATCTGGCAGCAGCCAGCGTTCTCACCTTTAGCTCTGCGCTGCTGCTCCGCTCCGAGAAAGATCTTGTCGCGCTGGCGGCGGTCGGTGTGGCCTGGTTGATTGTTCCCATTCTCGCTTTAACAGATCGAATCGAGTTTGATGGCCAGTTCTTAAGTCGACGCGGTCCGTTGCCGTTTCTGCAACGACTAATCGCGGGACGTCAGAAACGCCTTAGTATTGCCGACTTTGAAAGAGTGGACACGCAGGCGCTGCGCACCTTGAGACGCGTGGGGCGAGTGAGATATCGCTACCGCACGCAGATTCTCGGCAAAAACTCCGAGTTTACTTTTGCCTCGGGCGGACGAAGCTATCGCCGGATGGTCCGCCATTTGTTCCCATTAATTCATCCCGACAAGCTTGACCTTCGAACTCTCGAATTGCGCGATTACCTTTGCGAGCCGAAAGTCCTAAAGCGTGAAGTTGAGGTGCTGCACCTTGCTTCCGCCGAAGTACTCGACGGTGCGTCTCTCGACTTCAAACTCGGCGGCAAAAGCCCCAGGCTTGAAGAACAGGGCTCAAACGCGGGTGTTGTAGAATCTCATGAGCGCGCAACTTTGCTCGGAGTCTTGGGAAACAAACTGCGCATTGCGGGACGATTGAACGAGGCGCGCGAGGCTTTTCGGCGAGCGTTTTTGGTAGTTCCCACCGATGGTCGTCTGATGTTCGACTTCGCTCGTCTGCTTCGTTCTCAGGCGAGCAGCATGAGTGACCCTAAACTTTTGTCGCGCGCGCGCGCCGCCTTGCGTCTTTCCTCCCTTCGGGCCGGAGCGGAGCCGCATTTGTTGACCCTCGTGGGTGAGAGTTTTCTCGAATGGGGAGAAACCGCGCGAGCACAAAATAGTTTTCAGCGCGCCATCGAATTGGAGCCGTTGAATTTCAGGGCGCGCATCGGCCTCGCCAATCTTGCTTTGCGCGATGGCAAACTCGCGCATGTGATCCACCAGTATCGAGACGCGGCGCAAGCTGCCTCGGAGAAGTCACTGGTTGGATATGCACGGCGAGAAGCCGATTACTACGCCAAACTAAACGATGATGACGATTACCTTACGACAGAACTGCGGCGCATAAACTGGCTGCAGCATTCACTTCGCGTGCGCCGTCTCGCTGCGCGCGTCACAAATGCCAGCATCCTCGTCGCTTTGATTGTGCCTTACATCGATCCGGCAGTCGCGGGATTGTGTTGGTCGCTTGCTTCTTCGTCCCTCATTGCCTGGATACTCAGCCTGTTCGCCATCAAGCTTCTGGAGAAGAGAAGAACCCCAGGCATCGAGTCGGTTTAGCTTCCACGTTCCACTCGCTCGGCGTTTATCTGCCGACTTATGAACGCGCCTATGAGGGCGGCGTCTTATCCTTCTTTGCGTTTCGTTTCTCGGTGGTCTGTGGTTTGGTTTCAGCAGTCGCGGCGGCTGCCTTCGCGTCATTACTTCCCGACGGACCAGCAGGATTAACTGGATTGGGCACCACAGTGCGGGATTGCTGTTCGACCTGCGAAGCCACCGCGTGGGTCCGCGTTGGCTCCGGACTAAGCAACGCATCCCAGCGATAACGAGGTGTCTCGCGATGCCCTGCCAGTCGTTTGAAGACAAGTTTGGTTACGGCGTCGGTTATCCAGTTATGGTAAAACTCGCCGACCGACGCCAGTTCAGCGTCCGGAGCCGGGTTCATAAAATCGATGGCGTAGGGAGTGTTGTCCTTGATCGCAAACTCCACCGTGTTGAGATCGTATCCCAGCGCCGTGCAGAGTGTGCGAACGTCCTCCGTCACACGCGCGTGGAGTGCGGGAGCCAGGTAATCCGGGTTATGAAGGTATTGTTCGCCTGAGAGGTATGGCTTGCGCGGATCGTACGCCATGATCATGACGTCCTCCTGGCCCACGCAGTAGCAGCGCACAAACTGATCGAAATCGATCCCTTCCTGCAACGTCATGCAGAGAGTTCCCGTCTGATCGTATTCCTTCAACAATTCCTCGAGCGAATTTATCTTCGAAACGTTTTTCCAGCCCCCGCCATCAAACGGCTTTAGGAATGCCGGAAATCCCACGTAATCGACAATCGCTTGCCAGTCCAAAGGAAACTCGAGATTGCGCAGGCTCTCGCTTGAGATTCCTGACATGTAATCTTTCTGCGGCAGCAAAACAGTTTTGGGTACAGCGACGCCGAGTTTTCGGGCGAGGGAATAGTTAAAAAACTTGTCGTCGGCAGACCACCAGAAAGGGTTATTGACGATGATTGTTCCTTCCAGCGCCATCCGCTTTAGCGTGGCGCGATAGAAGGGAACTTCGTGTGATATGCGATCAATAACCAAATCATACCGAGGCGGCGCGTCGTGCCTGATGCCGCCAAGCTTGATGTAGTCAGCGGTCACGTCACCATTGCCGCGTTCATGAATGTTCTTAATAAGTGCCTCAGGAAACGTCTTTTCGCGGCCTACCAAAATTCCAACCTTCTTCATAAAATCACACATCCTTCTTTAGAAAACTTCTAGAAACCTTTCGCTTGCGCGCCAGGGTCATAGTGAGTGACAGCCAATGCGCGCTCTCGCCAACCTGGCGTTTTGAGTCATCTCATAGTCGCTGAATCGGGGCTGTCCAGGAAAGTAGGCAGACTACGATTTAAGGGGAAGAAATGTCAATTCGCGCAACCAGAAGGGAAGCAAGCGGGCATCTGCCTGCCGCAAAACGCGCATCTATCAAGCGGTTAGCAAAGGCTTTAGAGACGGCGGTGTGTTACAATTCGCCCTATCGATGGCCGGCTTTCCCGTTAGTCAACTTATAAATATTGTCTCAAGAGGAGAACTAATTTCTTGCTTCGCTCGATCATAGCCTCCACCGTTTTCTGTGCGCTGCTGATTGGCTGCTCCTATGCTTCGACTGCACTTGTCGCCATAGCTCGCGAGGATGCGCAGACCATTTCGCAGACCCAAAGCGCGCAGAGCGCTGCTGATAGCAAGACGCCTCAAAAACCTGCCAAAGTAGAAAAGATAGATAAGAACCAGAAAAACTTTACGGCCGAACAGATTGCCGAGTCCGTCGTCTACGTTTACGGCTCCCGCCCAATCCTCGAGCAGATACGTCGCAACGGAGTTGAGCGCGGTCGCGTTTGTAGACCAACCTGCGACACAACGGGAAAGACCGAAGAGGCTTCATATGAACGTCGCTTCGTTCGCGGGGAGAACTTTGAACAGGACAAAGTCCGGCTCGATCAGAAGATGCCGACAATCGAGTACTCTTTGATCTATGGTGGCGGCCGGTTGTTTGGAATCATCAACGGGTCGACTTTTATTCCGCGGCAGGATGCGGCCGACACTTTCATGTCGCAGCATCGTCACAGCATCGATACTCTCTTGAGGTACAAAGAGAACGGTTCGACTCTTACTCTCGTGGGCAAGGACAAGCAGAAAGGACTGGATCTCTATATCGTCGATCTCGTGGACAAAGACAAGCAGGCGACACGCTACTACATAAGCGTGAAAAGCCTTCACGTCCTTTGGCTCGAATACGAAGCGCCTTCCATTGTTAGTGCCGCGCCGGCCAAGTACGCGCGCAAGTTCTTCGATTACCGCTATGCCCAGGGCACGCTCGTTCCTTATAAGTCTCTTTTGCTCGAGGACGGAAAGCAGATTCAGGAAACAAGGATTCTCACGGTCACCTACGGTATCAAGCTCGACGACTCACTATTCAAGAGTCCCGAGGCCTAACTAATAACCCTCTTTTGGACAGGATTTACAAGATTTACAAGATAGCGCCCTTGAGAGGGCATTAGCCTGTCTGCTCAGTTTCCAACGCTTTTCATGTGAATCTTGTTAATCCTGTCTAGATCTTCAATTTATCCCACCCTGGATACACTCCCTTTCGGAACCTCTATCCCGTTCGCGCGTGTATATCTGCGGGCGGTCGTCCGTCGGGGTATAATCGGGCTTTTGAGGGCCGATCGAGCGACGTAGAGAGTCAATCTCAAAAGACCAAAGAAACTCGAAACTGGAAACTCGTCAGCGCGTGAGAGCCTACCTGCCTGATGGACACACTAAGTACGATCGAAGATCTGACTTTCTCCGCGGCGTTGCGGCATGAGGTCGTTGTGGATCCCACCACGGATCACGCGCTGCTCGAAGCAACGCGCATCGGGGACGAGGACGCTTTTGCGGAGCTCGTGGGTCGTTATCGCAATCAGATCACTAGTTACATTTACCGCATGACCAACGACTACGATGGCGCCGTCGACCTGGCGCAGGAAACTTTTGTGAGGGTGTACCGGGCAGCTGAGCGATATCAAACGACCTATGCATTTTCGACCTATATCTATCGCATTGCCACCAATCTGGCGATTAGTGAACTGCGCAAGCGCAAGCGACGGAAGCTGGTTTCTTTAACGGGATTTTTTCAATCGAAGGATGGCGCTGAGCCTCAGGAGTTTAATCCCGCCGACAGCAAGCCGCTGGCTGACGTTGAACTGGTTGATGCCGAACGTCGCCACGCTGTGCAGCGAGCTATAAGCACGCTGCCAGAGAAGTATCGGGCGCCTCTTATCCTTCGGGATGTTGACGGTAAGAGTTATGAAGAAATTTCGCGCATCCTGCAAACGAGCGAAGGGACTGTTAAATCACGCATCAGCCGCGCGCGCGGTTTCCTGCGCGAGAAGATGAGTGCTTATCTCTAAGGAATATTGGGGAATACTAATGAGAAGAATCGACTGTGAAAACATACGACGCGAACTTGAAGCTGCTGCCCCGAGCGACTTGCTCAGTTCAACGGCAAACGAACACCTAAAGACCTGCAAGGAATGTGGCACGTTTCGCGACGAAGAATGGAAGTTGCGAAAGCTGGTAGCCAGTCTCGGCACAGTCAATGCGCCAGGCGACTTTGAATTCCGTTTGCGTGCGCGGCTGGCAAGTGAAAAGCGTGGCACATCCCAGTCGTTTGCAGTGGGAAAGTTCTCATTTGGTTTTGGCTCTGCCGCTTTTGCCACGGTCCTGCTAATGGTTGCCGCTGTTCTTTTGTTTGTTGGTTTGAGGACTCCCTCAGACAACTCTGAGGTAGCCCGCAAGACCGCACCCACTTCGATCGGTCCGGAAGCGCCAAACCTGGGAAATGGTGGAGTCAAGAATGTGGGCGTCGATTTACCAGTTGGCCCGCAAACCAATCAACCGGTTGAGGCGAAACTGAGTTCGAATGAGTCGTCCGGACAACATCGCAGCCGGAACAGGGTAGGATTTAGGCCCGAGGAACTTTCATCTGCGCGAGGTGCCGTGCGGAGCAGGGATCTGGCCAGCACTCCTGCGACCGTACTCAGGTCTACAAATCCGGGAGCTGGACCGCTGTCTAATGCGTTTCCAATTGGGGCATCGTATCAGTCTCTAAAGGTTTCGCTTGACGATGGCCGCGGAAGTTCGCGAACGATTTCTCTGCCTTCGATTAGTTTCGGATCTCAGCGAGCGTTGACGCAGGGCGCGACTCCAGTATTGGCGACGGCCAGAGGCAGTTGGTAACCGCAATTCCCGGAAATTGGGTGGCGTAATCAGCAGTAAAGCGATTTGAAGAAAGCCATGAAAACACGGAAAACGATCATTGGGTTCTCGGCAGTAATCGGCCTCGTGCTTGTCGTCGGCCTCAATGGGCTTGAAACGGCGGCACAAACCACTCGGCCGCCTTCGGCTCCCGCGCCGCAGCAACGGAAAACGATCGTGCCTGCGCGTCGACCCAACGCCGTGATAGTGGAAAATGGACCAGCAGCGCCGCAGGTGGTAACGATTCTCCATCGCCTCAACGGCCTCAAGGTTTTCCGCTTGTTGCTGCGATCCAGAGAGCAAGTCGGGGCCATCGCCAACCTCGATGAAGATTTTCAAATAACAAGTGAAGTTCATACCAACGTCATCGCCGGACTCGCTCTAGACGACGGCCGGACGATTGCAGCCTGGCTGCCCGAAGCAGAAGCCGAGATTCCCCCGCCGACATTTCCTTTAGCGCCGAAGGCACCGGGATTGCCACCGGACACTTCGCCGTCAACAACACAAGCACCGGTAGCTGCCAGAGTTTCGAAGTCGATTCCGGGTTTTCCACTCGCGCCCTTTGGTGAAAATCTTCTTGAGCCCGCCGACTTGAAAATTATTACGCGCGACGGCCAGCGGCTGTCTGGCCGCTACATCGGACTCGACCGCCTAACCGGCTTGTCGGTCATTACGCTGACCAATGGTTTGCCGGGTATCGTCGATTCAAAAGAAGAAGCCATAAGCGTGGGCCAGCGTGTTCGCCTCATTGGGCCTGAGCCGGCTGCAAACTCAGAACCTGGCGCGAGAACGGCGATGTACGTTCGCTTGGGGGAGACTGAAGCGGCGGTCATCGATGTGAACCGTTCACCCGCGGGAGGTTTGGCGCGTGTCAGGATCAAGTCGGCAAAGTTATCGCCGGCGAACATTGGCGGCATCGCAATCAATGAATCCGGCGAGACGTTGGGAATCGTGGATGCGGTAGAAGGCGGCGAAGCGACGATAGTGCCGGTTGCTTTAGTACGAAGCGCCGCAAAGCGGGTCATGGCCCGTCAGGCGAGCGTGCCGCGACCGTGGCTGGGGATTCACGGCGAGCCGATTGGAACGCTTTCGTTCGAACGAATCCTGCGCGGCGGCTGGGAGCCTAAGCGGGCGCGCGCGTTAGCCGAGAAGCGTCAGGGAATCTTCCTTACTTCGGTTGCGCCGGGAAGTCCCGCCGCACTCGGACAACTTAGACCCGGCGACGTGATCTTAAGAGTTAACAAGGAAGACGTGCGCAACGCGGACGACTTTTCGTGGCTTTTGGAAGAAGCGGGACCGGGAAGTTCGATCAGTTTTACCGTAGCCAGGCCGGACAGGCTTGCGGCCCAGGTGCTGGATCTCACGTTAAGCGAGTCGCCCGACCCATTTTTTGGTCTAAGGGAGTTTGAAGCTTTCGGGCCCAAAGGATTCGGGCCGGGACTGATGGCCCAGGGCATAGAAACCATCGCCATCATGCCCAAAGTTGCAATGCGGTTCGGCGCGAATGGCGGGCTGCTCGTTGTATCTGTTTCACCAACCACGGCGGCCTTCAAAGCTGGACTCCGGCCTGGCGACGTAATCGAAGCGATCGATGGTCAACGACTCTCAGGTTTACCTCCGCTGACACTCTTTAACAGGTCCGGCGCGAGTTCCACCCTCAGCATTGTTCGCAATAAACGGAAACTTCAACTGCTAATTCCTGCTAGCGAACAGTAAGTCAGCGCCCGTGGCCGCGTCTCGACCTGCTGTGCTACTCTAAAACCTCCTGAAGTACAGATTGTCCGCCAATTAGTTGACGAGCTTAATCCAGCTCGTAACCGAGCAACTGTCTGCGCCTATGTTGACTGACGCCGTTTCGCGCTATCACGATCTGCTTCGCGACACCAGTCTTGCAGAGTCTTCTCGAGTGATGCTCGATGAGGGCCTCGAGCGTTCGAAGCTAATGTTTGGCGGTCGCCGGCTTTCGCCTTACCTGCGTCCACATTTTGTGACCGAAGCCGACTTCGCTCGCGTTCGCCGCGTCTGCGAAACTGTTTGGTCGGCCATCGAAAAGGTCAAGGACGCAGCAATTGAAGACGATTCGATCATCAGCGACCTCGGGCTGTCGGATATCGAACGAGAACTGATCAGCATTGATCCCGGTTACAAAGCAGTCTCTCCGACTGCCCGGCTCGACTCTTTTCTTACTCAAAGCGCCTACAGTTTTGTCGAACTCAACGGTGAAAGCCCTGCCGGCATCGCTTATGTTGATGCCGCCTACGCGATCTTTTCGAAGCTCCCGGTAATGGAACGTTTTGCTGAGTCTTATAACGTGCGTCCACTCTACGGCCGCCGTTTCATGTTGGACGTGTTGCTCGATTCCTACGAAGAGTTTCTTGGTCGCAAGCCGGACAGCGTTCCTCAAATAGCCATCGTCGATTTGAAAGACAGGCCGACGCAGAGCGAGTTTGAGTTATTCAAGGAGTTTTTCGAAGCCGAAGGTTATCCCACGATTATCTGTTCGCCTGAGGAGTTGGAGTTTGATAATAGCCGCCTACGCGTTGGGGACTTTCAGATCGACATCGTTTACAAACGCCTGCTCGTCAACGAATACCTTCCTATCATCAAAGAACACCCCGAGCTTCTCGAAGCCTATCGTGCCGGCGCGATCTGCATGGTCAATAGTTTTCGCTCGAAGTTGATTCACAAGAAGGCCCTGTTTGCCGTGCTGACGGATCAGCGCCGCGCGGACCTGTTCTCGAGAGACGAGCAGGAAGCCATTCGCAATCACGTACCATGGACGCGACTTGTTCGCGCCGAAACAAGCGACTATTGTGGGAAAGAGATCGATCTGATCGAACATGTCAAGGCAAACCGCGATAAGCTGGTTTTAAAGCCAAACGATGACTACGGCGGACACGGAATCACGATCGGCTGGAACAGCGACGAAGCCGGCTGGCATGAGGCCTTGCGTGCGGCGCTTGCGAACGGCGATTATTTAGTGCAGGAGCGGGTGCCGACCGCGCGCGAAACCTTCCCAGCGCTGCAGGACGATGGCACTATCGAGTTTGCGGAGCAGCTGGTTGATCTCGATCCGCTCTTGTTCAATGGCAAGGTTGGATCGGCATTTACGCGCCTTTCGTTTTCGGAACTGGCAAATGTCAGTTCAGGTGGGGGTATGGTCCCGACTTTCATAATCAGCGAAAAGAAGTAGTTCAAGGTGCAACCTTTGGGTTGCTGCGTGCCAACCGACAAGCTAGAGCTTGAACTCTGAACTCGACTAAGAAAACAGGAGACTCGGCACTGATTGATGAGCTTGATGAAAAGCCTGAGGCGCCAGACGACCGGCGACGCGACGACCGCTCGCGATTGATCGTTGACGTGTTTTTTGATGGCAAAGATGCAACCGGTGTGGCCAGCACGAAAGACATAAGCGCCGGTGGCTTCTACATGAACACGCAAGCGAACCTGCCTGAAGGCTCCATCCTCCAGGTTCGAATTCCTTTTGGGGCTGGGCAGCAAGTGGTTGCGACTGCTGAAGTGGTTTACAGCAATCCCGGGCGCGGCGTAGGGCTTCGGTTTCAAAGTTTGTCTGAAGAGAACCGCGTATTAATCGAACGTGAACTTGGAAGTGGTTGAAACGGCGTCGGATGTTGGCCCACTGCGATGGACCGAACTTTCCGGGGACCTGCAAGAGAGTTTGACGGGCAGACTGGTCGGGTTGTGGGGCGCTCGAACCGATGAAGAATGCTTCGACGCGCTTGCAATCGACAAGCAGCAGGCGTTGCTGTTGATGCTTTCCCGGTTGCGAGAGAAGAATCTCTGGCAGGGTGTAAAGCAACTAACCAATATTTACGGGGAGTGCGGAGTGGGAATTGAATTCACTCCGTGGCCTGTGATTGAATCCACACTTTCGAGACGAAAGGATTTCACCAGGCGTTTCGCCAGCCACCAGGGTACAAGCGGCGGTTTTTACGAGCGGGACCGGGCAGAAGCGGCGCTTCACTTCCTTTATGTGGATCAAAACCCAGGAAAGTGGTACGTTCATTTCGATCTCTACAGCCCGGTATACTCAGCAGGTAGTGCTTTCCGGCATCTGCGACACGAATTCATCGGCGACGCCAAGCCCGATTGGCGGACGATTCAGCAACGCCTGAAAGCCCAGGCGGCACTCACAAGCAAAAGGGAACAGCGCCATGTTTAGTCAGTTTACGTTGGGTATTGAGGAAGAATTTCAAATTATCGATCCTCAAACCCGCGAACTGCGTTCGCACGTCTCCGAATTTCTGGAAGAAGGCAGGATGATTCTCGGCGAGCAGATTAAACCCGAGATGATTCAGTCGATGATCGAGGTCGGCACCGGTATCTGTAAAAACATTCAAGAGGCCCGCGAGGACATTACGCGCTTGCGCAGCATTATCTCAGCTCTCGCGGCAAAGACTGGCCTGGTGATTGTCGCCGCTTCAACGCATCCGTTCTCCAGCTGGCAGGACCAGAAGATCTACGACGATGAGAGATACGAATTGCTGGTGCAGGAGCTGCAAACGGTTGCCCGTTCGCTCTTGATCTTCGGTTTACACGTTCACGTTGGCGTTGCGGATCCGGAGCGCCGCATTCACATCATGAATGCCGCGCGTTACTTCCTGCCCCACGTCCTGGCGTTGACAACATCGTCACCGTTTTGGATGGGCCACAATACCGGACTCAAGTCGTATCGGACAGAGGTTTTCAAACAGTTTCCGCGCACGGACATTCCGGACCATTTCGACTCCTACAGCAATTTCCAACGCTATGTCGATCTGTTGGTAAGGACCGGGTGTATTAACGACGGTAAGAAAATCTGGTGGGACCTGCGGCCGCACCCTGTTTTCCCGACCCTGGAGTTTCGGATCTGCGACATTCCGACCCGCGTCGACGACACCGTTGCCATTGCCGCACTATTTCAGGCCATCGTCGCGAAGCTAACTAAACTGATCGAGAAGAACCTTGGCTTTCGACTGTACCGCCGCATGTTGATTCAGGAAAACAAATGGCGCGCTGTGCGTTGGGGGCTGGACGGCAAGATGATCGACTTCGGCAAGCAGAAAGAAGTGCCGACGCGCGATCTGGTTCTCGAGTTACTCGAATTCGTCGACGATGTTGTGGACGAGCTGGGGTCGCGCAAGGAGATTGAGCACATTCACACGATTCTCGAGCGGCGCACTTCCGCGGAAGAACAACTCCGGGTCTTTGCCGAAACGAAAGATCTAAACGCGGTAGTGGATCGGTTGATTGAGCTGACGATGGAAAAC
>JALYSR010000036.1 GCA_030854715.1 Acidobacteriota bacterium | reverse complement strand
CGCACGCCATTGCCTCGAGGGGCGGAAGGCCGAAGCCTTCATACAGCGAGGGATAGACCAGGGCGATGCTATGGCGATATAGCTTGGCTAGATGTTCGTCGCTAACAGTTCCGCATTCTTCAATATTGTTTTCGAGCTTGAGGTCCACAACCATTTTTTTCTCTTCGTCGTTGAGCGCTGGGTGGCTCACAAGGCAAAGATACAAATCAGGTTTGAGCGATACAGCTTTGGCAAAAGCCTCTAATAGCAAACGAAAATTCTTATGCTGATGGCGCGTCCCCACAAACAAATAATAAGATCGCATCGGAACCGTCTCCGGGCCATGCGCCATGCCGACATGCAGATGCGTGGCCAGATAGGTAACCGCGATTCTATCTTCCGGAATCGAGAACAGTCGCATTAGATCCTGTTTAGTATTTTCCGAAATACAAATAAGCCTGTCGGCGGCCATTATGGCTTTTCGTTTTAGTTCCGTTCGTTCCCCTGTCGGATCCAAATATCCTGGGCCAAAAAGTTCGTAGTTCATGTCCCACACGGTAATTACCAGAGGGCAGCGGTAATCGGTTATTTTTCCTCCTGTGATCGGCCAATAGTAGGTCGGGTGGGCCAAATCAAAGCGCCGGATTCGGCTCATTCGATCCCACGAATCCCGTTCGACTTTGGTCAGAAACTTGTTGAGGCGGTAAGAAAAATCCTGGAGGCGTTCTATTCCGTAGCGCGAAACCCTCAAGTTCGGATGCCTAACCTGACTAACGTCGCTTTCGAGAGTGGCGAGGAGCGTTGGTTTGAAGTTCGCCGGGAGATTTGGGATCACATTTTCAAAATAACGGTTGATGCCGCCAACACTTTGGTAGCGGAAGACTTCACAGTCGTAAAAAATACGCATTGTCTGTTTGGAAAAGAAGAAAATGAATAGATCTCTTGTCGCTGGGCGGATCCCCACAGATTAGCGTCAGCTCATTCAGGATTCCTTTACCAAGGCTTTCCGAGTCTAACGCGGCACTAAGGCTACCGAATGTGAAAAGCGTTTCGTTAGCAGACACTCTTTGCCCGCCACCACAGACTAACTGATGATTCGGCTGGTTGCCAACACGCGAATGCATTCAGCGGGCGTAACCGGGAACGGCCTGAAGTTCGTTGGTAGATTCCCAATGAGGTTCTCAAAATAGCAGTTGATGCCGCCAAAAGACTGCGTCCTGAATACTTAACCGTCATAAAGAAAACACATTGACTATTCCGAATACTTGACTAGAAAAACGGGATGGTCTTTCGATTTCGATCATGCTATTTCGCTTGAAGTCTCGGTAATAATATAGTTGAGCCGGTGGGTTGTCTTGGCGTTCTCGACTTCGCTGAGCGCAAGCCTCAGCCTGCACCATGAAGCGTGTGGAAATCATGGGTAGACTCCCAATACTGACCGAGGAACGTGTCTTTATCAAATCCAGAAAAAATACTGCGGACAACACACCTGTTAGCTCCTGAAATCGGGGGCGGATCTTCAATCCGCTGCTCAGCGCCAGCTAGTCTGCGCCGCGCCTCCCTGAAGGAGTTCCTCGGGTGTTTGGCGAAGTCTCTAATCCTTAATGGAGAACTTCGGACGACCCGGGGCGCGGCGGGCGGATAAAGAAGTTCCATATTGACCGTTTGAAACCCTAGCGACGTAAGGGTATCCAAAATGCCTTTCTCATTGAAGAACGTGCAACTGCTCGTATCCCCGCGGTGCGGACCTCCATCTATGGGACAAAATAACATTGCATTATTAGGCCCTCCTTCCCACAAGGCAGTTTCAATAAGCAAGTGGCCGCCGATCTTCATGACATCTCTGATCGCTCGCAAGCCCCAAAAAGGATACCTGAGATGATATAGAACGCCGGGGAAAATGATCACATCGAAAAAGCCAAAGGTTTCCGGCTTCAGGTCATACAGGTTAATTTGGTGCATTTGCACGCTCGAATTGAGGAATGGGATTAGTAACTCTATTGCGCCTTTCGATACATCGTTGTCAATACCCACCACCTCTGCTGCTCCCATCGCCTCCGCCGCAAAAGAAAATAATCCGTCGCGACATCCAATATCCAGAACGCGTTTTCCTTTGAGATCGAGCGATTTCAGATGTTTCATGCAGAGATCCTGCAGCGGCACATATGGAGGGTATCCTTGCGTGGAAATAGTATCTGTAAGCTTTATGATGTGATAGAAATGGTAGCGACTGAGTGCTTGTAAGAGTTCAGCCTCATTCATTGCGGGACCGACCTTTCTTTAACCTGAAAGTAGATTGGCGCGATCATGAAGTTCACGCGGCTTTTCTTGTCTTCGCCTTCTTCTGTTCGTACTTCGCTTTCTGTTGGCCGATCTCTTTCTTTGGCACAGCCATCAATGCTTTGGTGAATTGCTCAAAGCGTCGGAATTCTTCTGATGGTGGTTTTGCTGCCTTTGGTCTTTGCCATCCAGGGGCGCGCCACCAACAACACATAAGGAGAGATCGAAGTTGACGGAAATAGTTTTCGCGAAAGCTTCAAGCAGGCCATCAAAGTTTTTGTGAGGAGCACGTGCACCCACGTACAGATAATAAGGTCGAGCAGGAACTCGTTCCGGTCCATGCGACATGCTGGCATCCAGATTTGCAGCCAGGTACGTAACACTAACTCTGCTTTCGGGTAGCGAGTACATCTCCAGCAGGTCCTGCTTTGTATTCTGAGAGATACAGATTATGGCGTCCGCATTCATGATGGCTGTGCGTTTTCTTTCCGCCCCCTCGCCGGTAGGATCCAGTTCCCTTGGAAATAATTCGTAAATCATGTCCCATACAGTCAGTGCCACCGGATAACCATAATCACTCATCTCCCGCCAAGTGATGAGCGAGTAATAGGTAGGATGCGCGATATCAAAACCTCTGACAGACCTGATTTGCTCCCAGTAACGCCTTTCCAGAGCGGCACAGTATTCGTTGAGCCGGTACGAGACTTTCGGCAATCGTTCTTTTCCGTAACGGTAAAGAGTCAAGTTCGGGTGATGAACCTGACTGACGTCGCTTGTGGGAGGAACCAGCAGCGAAGGTTTAAAGTCTGTCGGTAAACTACTGATCAGATTCTCAAAGTACCGGTTAACGCCCCCCAGGCTCTGCATTCTGAACACTTCGCCGTCGTAAAAGATGCGCATTTTCAGGGAATGGCTCGGGCACGCTCAGGATCGCGCGCCTCAGAAGAATAGTCTTTTGTCCAGGACGAAATTGAAGTCTCTTATCTTGTCTTGCACGATCTCCTTCGATATATTCTACGCGGTCATTCAACCTAACGCACGGCCAGCCACATGGAACTGACAGAGGTATTAAATAACCCTCCTAAACCTCACCCGGACGCTCAGGGTGGATTTATGGTAATGGGTTTGATTGAACCGGCCCTCAAGTTCATTTATGAAAACGTCGATGAGTCGTGCACCACGCTTGAGACCGGGTGCGGCCTCTCCACCGTAGTTTTTGCTTTAACTGGCTCGCATCACACCGTCATCGCCCCTGCGCCGAAGGAGTTTGAGATCACCAAGGCTTACTGTGATAGGAATGGGATACCGACCGGCCAAATCGACTTCATAGCGGAAGCCTCGCAGAAAGTACTTCCCTTACTAAAACTGCCGCCGCTAGACCTCGTGCTGATCGACGGCGGGCATGGTTTTCCCACTCCTTACATCGATTGGTTTTATACCGCCAGTCTATTGAAAAATGGCGGCTATCTGATGGTTGACGACGTTTGGCTCTGGTCGTGTCAAATACTGCGCGATTTTCTCATGGAACAACCTCAGTGGAACCTGGTTGCCGAATTTGAAGGACGAACCGCTGTCTTCAAGAAGCTGAGCGACGGCGCGGAGTGGCTTGAATGGACCCAGCAGCCGCGGGTGGCGCGCGGCGGAAGATTGAAATGGATCGATGGTGAACTTCGGCTGGATGCGCCGCAATCGGAAAAGTCGGCTGAACTTGAATCGGGAAGCACTGCTATCGGACGGGCGTTAGGCGATCTCAAGAAAGGGAACTTCAAAATTCTCCTTAAGAAAACAGCCGGGCGAATACGGCGTAGTTAATGGCGAGAGGGGCGTAGTTAATGGCGAGAGGGCCGTTTTAAGAAGATGTTTAGCCAACGGATGGCGAAGGATGTTATGAAGTGCAATTCCCCTCAACAGTGAATTCTCTGTGTAAACAGAATTCCCCGGAGGCTGCTTTTTACCACTTTCAACAAGCGAGGGGGAGACAAGACCTCTGAAGGAGCGGACCGAATTGCTTGTGACAGCAAGCGGAACCCATTCTTAATTTCACCCCTGCGAATAACCGTATGGTAGTCATCCACGCAGGACCGAGCGTTCTGCATATTTAACTCGACTACCGATTCGCGTAGGGTAGCGATTCTCGCCGAAAGCAGTGGGTCATATTTGAAATCCAGATACCGATTTATTGCTTGGTAAGTCTTAATATGATTCTTGATCCCTTCCAACCGATCCAGTCGCGACCATATCCCCTGGCTATGCACCCTATAGACCGCCATGGCCTCGTTGAGAAAACCAAAGTCACCGTGCCGGCCGGCTATAACGGAAAACATCCAATCGCCGTTCAGAACGGTGTGGAAGCTGTCCGGTAATTCTCGAAAGTAGCCATTGCGAAACAGTGTCCCACAAGGCAGCGGAAAAACACCGGCCGTAAGTACGTCCTCAAGAGTTGAATACTCTTTTTGGTCCGAGGGATACATTTTGTGTGGTGGTATGGATCCGTCTTCAAAAATCCTGGTGACATCGTGAAGACAAAGTGAGCACTCCGGATGCTCTTCTAAAAAATTTACTTGCTTTTGCAATTTGTGTTCTGAAGTCCAATAGTCGTCACCATCAAGGAAGTGGATGTATTTCGCCGGAGAATCTGTAAACAATCTTAGGCTGAGTCGCTCTTTGTGGAGCGGCCCCAGATGTACCGGAGCGCAAAATACTTGAATCTTGTCAGGGTGTCTTTCAGCGTACTCGCGTATCACCTTCTGGGTTCCGTCAGTTGAGCAGTCGTCAGCGATTAGCAAGCGATAACCAAAGTCAGTCTGCTGCGCTAGTACACTTTCGATTGCCTTGCCTACAAACGCGACGTGGTTGTAGGTCGGCATGATTATGTCTACGAGGATGGACATCGTCACGTTTACACCTGCGGTTTATTATTACAAGGAGGGACTCGCCACGCTCGCTCGGTCTGCGGTTTCGATTCTGCGAGTAACCTCGCTGCCGTTTTGTACCGCGAGCCTTAAGATATCGCAAATTGTGCCGACATCGTCAGCGCTCACGCCGGTCCCGTTGGGCAGGACCAGAACGCGGTTCACCAGGCGTTCGGTCTCCGGAAGCAGCAGACCAGCATGCGGGAAACAGGAGCGATATGGCTCTGATCGATGACAACCGGGATAGAAGTAGCGACGCGCCAACACATTTTCAGCCCATAGGACCTTCAGCAGATGGTCTCGATTCAAGTCGGTTTTCCGCTGGTCGACTTCCAGCACTATGTATTGATGGTTGCACTTCTCGCTTTCATCGTAGGTCGTCAGCTCGACCCCTTCCAGACCGGCAAGGCCTTCCCGATATTTCAGGAAGTTGCGATTATTGACATCAAGGAAGTGATCCAGGCTCTCAAGATTGGTCAGCCCCATCGCTGCCGAAACTTCGCTCATCTTTCCATTTGTCCCGATGTAAGTAACTTCGTCATAGCCGGAAAATCCGAAGTTCTTCATCAACCGGACCTTTCGGGCTAGTTCATCGTTGTCGGTGACCAATGCGCCGCCTTCGAAAGTGTTAAAGAACTTGGTGGCATGAAAGCTGAATAACTCGGCGTCGCCAAAACCGCCAATCATCTTGCCACGATATGAACAGCCAAATGCGTGGGCGGAATCAAAGAGCAATTTCAAACTCCGGCGCTTCGCAATTTCTGTCAGCGCAGCGATGTCGCATCCCCGGCCCCAGAGATGAACACCAATGATGCCTGTCGTGCGAGGGGTAATCAGCTCTTCGACCCGGGGAGGATCGAGGTTGTGCGTCAGTGGATCAACGTCGCAGAAAACCGGAGTAATCTCCTGCCACTGTAGAGCGTGAGCGGTGGCGATAAACGTAAAGGAAGGGACGATCACCTCGCCGGTCATTCCGAGCGCCCGAATCGCAATCTCCAAGGCTACAGTCGCGTTGCACATCGCGATGCAATGCTTGACGCCGACGAATTCTGCGATCCGCTGCTCGAGCTGCTGGACATATGGGCCGTCATTGCTGAGCCAACGGCGATCGAGGATATCCCGAACGCGCTGTTCAAACGCTTGCCGATCCCCGATGTTGGGCCGACCAACGTGCAAAGGCTGATCGAAGGCCGGTGTTCCGCCGAACACCGCCAGGTCTTCAACGGCCCGGTTTGGAATCGTTTCTGCCACGCGTGCTGTCATTTTCAGGCACCAATATCGCGGATGGCGCAACCGAATCCTTCTGCTCCAAAGCCGTTGCCGTTGTAGAACATCATCAGTTTTCCATCAACTTCCAACACCGCGGGGTAGGCCTGCATCAGGGTGTCCCATGAACCCGGGCGGCCCAATTGAATCCCGGCCCGACTGTCATCGCGCCGCCAGGTAATTCCATCGTCCGACTCGGCGTATCCGATTCTGTAGCCGTCTTTTCCGTCACGAAAATCCTGGCTGCCGCGGAAGCAAAACCACATTTTGTAGCCATCCCTGGACTTGACTACAGTCGCGCGGGCATTGGCTTCCTCGGCGTCGAGCGGCTGGATGCAAGTGATATTGTTCCGCTTCCAATTGATTCCATCCTCCGACTCCCCGTACTTGATGACGTATAGGGGTTCGAGAACATTTCTGCCGGTATCGACCCAGCCGGTGCCGCTAGTATGCCACATCCGATAGGTTGCGCCTTCGCCCAGGATCCATGGAGTAATCGCGAAATAGGGCTCCTCCGGCGTACGGTCGATGACCGGCCCATCAAACGCTTTGCGAAAAGTTTCGCCGCCATCGTCGCTTACCGCGAGTCCAATGGCATTGCTCCACGGCACGACCACCCGACGGTTGTAGCCGTTGTAATAGAGGAAAACCTGTGATTCGCGAGTCATGACGAACGTACCCAGCGTACCGCTATCGTCGAACGTACCGGGCTTTCCAATTTCCAGAAGCGGCTCATCAGCTACGTTGACGACGCGCGTGGGGTCGCTGCGATCCAAGTCGGCAAAACTAATACGGCTTATGCCGCTTTGATCGCGTGTCGTGAAATACACCCGAATGATCTTTTCCTTCAGCAAAGGCGACGGAAGCATGGCGTGTGTTTTCATCCACGGCTTGCCATGATTTCGCAGCGAGAAAACCTGTCCGAGTTTTTGCCACGTGTTCGATTCTTCCATATCGATGTAGTTGATCCGGGCCGAGTCAGAATGAGCGGTACGGGGGAAAATAGCCGGCGCGGTCCACGGCTTCCGCCTGGCCAGATAATGCCATGAATTCCTCGGGGAGAAAGACCTGCTTCAGCACCGGGACGTTCAAGGGTGTTCCACCGAAGCGCCGCTTGAACGCTTCCAACGTGTCTCCTTCGCGTACGCCGCCGCCGAGATTGAAGTAACGGACACCACGACGCTTCAACTCGCGCGCGGCAGCCCAGAGCAGGATGCGCGTGTAACGCCGCCCCTGGTTCGTACTCGCATTGATGAAGTAGTCGGCGATGTCTTTGGTATGGATGCACACTACCATGGCCTGCGGCGGTTCGCCGATACCAAGCACCAAGCTACCGGGCGAACGGACCCAAGTGTTTAGAGTCGTTTCGGAAAAGTGATATGTGTTGGACGCACCTACTCGGGCAACGGTCTCAGCGTAAAGGGCTGGCAATGCTCTACCGAGCGGATCGTCTTCCATAATGATCGACTCAAGCAACACGGAATCCTTGCGTAACTCATAACGGTGCGTCTCATGCATCGACGCGAGTAAGAGATCCTCGCTGATCGAAAGATCGAGCACGTAAGTTGTCCTGCCTGGCTCGAGGCCGTCGGATACGACGAAAGGATGCGGAAACAGGGGGTGCAGCGCCAAATAGCCGCAGACCCAACGCTGCTCGATCGCAAGGCGACGAAATTCATCCGGCAATCCACTGCATTGACCATGTGAAGTAAAGCCCCCGAATCCATAAGGCGTGGCGACGTCGACCGATTTGCCATAGCGCCGCTGAACGATTGGGCAAACCGCTCGATCCTCGCCGGACGCATACTCGAACAGGACAATCTCGTCCTCAATACTCGCCGCCAGCGCCGCGTTGTACCAATGCGTGTGGGCAGGACCATGAGGCACGCGGCTCACGGCTATCTCCCAGTCCTCGGCATTCGCGAGCGAGATAAGCATGGGGCTCACGGCGCCTTGTTTCGCGCACGCCATGGCGCTGCAAGTTCCCATTCTCGTTCCAGCGGGAAGACGCCGTGCCCTGGGCGAATACGCTCGGTGATCTGAGTATGGAGAGCCCGATCGACAAGCGCCTGCGAATTGCGATTATTGAGATCGATGTGGGTCTCGAACCAGAACCAGAAATGGGCAATCTCGAGACGGAACTTCACATGCTGGCGGTTTTCTACTGCCCATTGAATGTTGTTCATTAGCACCTTGCCCTCCAGTACCGCAGCCCAAAGGGTTTCGCGAATGAAGAGCTCCTGATCCACGGGCGCGTCGTCGTCCCACACGGCTTCGAAACCTGTTTCCGGTGAGCTGCGCATGACAAAGGCAAAGTCACTGTTCGGCCCCTCGATAGTGACGCGAATGCGGGCGCGAAAATTGATGTTGTCCTGATGAATCCAACTGTTAAGGTGAGCGATGAATTGCTCGCTGCGGCGGCGCAAATCGCTTACATCCGAGTCGTCGATCCACTGGCGGATTGCATCGATCTTCGGCTTCAGTCGCTGGCGCAACTGTTCAATTTCCCCAAGATAATCGTTCCAGTCGATTTCCGGATGGTTGCGCTTAAGGCCGCCCTCGCTTGTCCAGGTATCGGAAGGGTACATGATCATGACATCGATATTCTTTTCCGGATAGTTCGTCTTAACGAAATCCTCGAACAACTTTGGCGTGGCGCGGTTGGACCAGTTGCAGTGGATCAGTCGGTCATCCAGCCATGCGAAGTCGCCGGAAAAAGGTGCGATACAACGGACTCGCAAGTGTTCGACCATATTTTTTTGCTGAATCCAGCCAACTTTCCGCTGGGCCGAAGCCGCGCGCATTTCTTCGACCGGCATACGATAACAACCCGGGAACATGGAAACGCCCGAATACTGCAAGAAGCCGATATCGATCTCACCGAAACGACGATCGACCTCCTCATAAAGCTTCGCGTCGGATGGGCAGTCGTTCATGTTCAATAG
>JALYSR010000358.1 GCA_030854715.1 Acidobacteriota bacterium | reverse complement strand
CTCGAAGGCCGGTTCCGTCCCACAGAGCTGGGTAAGACGGTCAACGATCTGCTGATCGAAGGTGGTTTTGACGATCTCTTCAATGAGACCTATACGGCGCGCATGGAAGAAGAGCTGGACAATGTTGAGGAAGGCAAACTTAAGTGGACCGACGCACTGCATGAGTTCTATGACAAGTTTTCGAAGGACCTTATTACATTTACCGAATATACCGGGCGTATTAAGAACGAGGAGATACCAACTGACGAGGTGTGCCTCAAATGTGAGACGAAAGGCATGGTTCGGAAGCGGGGCCGCTTCGGTAAATATCTAAAGTGTTTGAACTGCGACGCCACACGCGATGCTGAGCCGAAGGCTGCCGCCAACGGCGGCGCCCAGGGAACCGAGTCGGCCACTGGCAGCGCCGAGGCTGTTGAGCCGGAAGTTTGCGAGCTATGCGACAAACCAATGCAGTTGAAGCGGGGGCGCTTTGGTCCATTTCTCGGCTGCACGGGTTATCCTGAATGCCGCAACATTCGTAAGATTGCGAAGAGTGGCGTGGCCGCGCCCGCTCCTGTACTTCTGGATGAGAAGTGTCCTCTGGACGACGCACAGTTGGTGAGACGTCACGGGCGTTTCGGAGAGTTTGTCTCCTGCTCAAACTATCCGAAGTGCAAATACATCAAGCAGGAATCAACAGGTGTGCACTGCTCGCGCCCGGGCTGCAAAGGGGAACTGGTCGTAAAGAAATCGAAACGCGGCAAAGTGTTTTATGGCTGCGCCATGTATCCCGATTGCGATCGAGTTTATTGGGACAAGCCGGTAGCCGAACCCTGCCCAAAATGTAATGAGCCGTTCCTGCTCGAGAAAACTACCAAGAAACAAGGCACCTTTCGTTACTGCCCAAACACCGAAACCTGTGGCTATCGTTCAAACGAGGCTGAAACTGCTCCACCAAAAGCGGAGCGGAAACTGAAGGGGAGTTCGACCCGCCGCTAACATTTCGGTATGATTTGAAACCCTTGCGGCAGTTTTTCAGTATTCAACCGGCCAGACTCAGCTAATCCTTGAGCTCAATTCCAAAATCAGGAGAGACCATCATGTTGCAACCTAGTGCGGCAGTAGTGCTGCTTTTTATTTTCATCATTTCGCCATTCACAGCTTTGGCACAGCAGCCCTCGGCAGTAGTGAACTCCAATACGCAACCGTCCGCTTCTACTCAGCAGCCCAGTTCGCAAACTCCCGCGAAAGATCCAAACGATCCGATCGAGCGCATATTAGATGAAGGCATGAACCGTTCGCAGGTAATGCAGACCTTGAGTTATCTAAGCGACGTTATTGGCCCGCGCTTGACTGCTTCCCCGGGAATGAAAAGGTCCAACGAATGGACGCGCGACCAGCTCACAAAATGGGGACTTCAGAATGCGCATCTCGAACCATGGGGACCTTTTGGCCGCGGCTGGACGTTGAAACGTTTCTCGGCCCAGGTCACTGAACCATTAACCATTCCACTAATCGCTTATCCGAAAGCGTGGTCGCCCGGCACTAACGGGCCAATCACCGCTCCCGTGGTCTACGTAGACGCCAGGGACGAAGCCGACCTGCAAAAATTCAAAGGCCAACTAAAAGGCGCGATTGTCTTAACAAGCAAGATGCGCGAAGTGAAGGCCCACTTTGACGCGCCGGGAACGCGGCGCGACGAGAAGAACCTGCTCGGCCTGGCTGACGCGCCAGAGCCCCGACCCGGCGGTGGTGGACGTCGTTTTCAAATGACGCCTGAGCAGAGAGCAGCTTTTCAATTTTCTGCAAAGAAGTTGCAGTTCTTCAATGAGGAAGGCGCATCACTCTTAATCGACGCAAGTCGGGCGGGGGATGGCGGTACTATTTTTGTTCAGTCTGCTTCCGTGCCGCAGCCAATCTCCGACGATCCATTTGGTCCAAACGCGCCGCGGCAAATGCAGGCATACGACAAAGCAGCACCGAAAATCATTCCGCAACTCGTGCTCGCGGTCGAACACTACAATCGCATTGCTCGAATGATTGAAGCGGGCGAAAACGTGAAGATGACTGTGGACTTGGTCGTCGAATGGCAAGACGCCGATCCCATGGGCTACAACACCATCGCAGAGTTACCGGGCACGGATTTGAAAGACGAAGTAGTAATGCTTGGAGGTCACATGGATTCCTGGCATGCCGGCACCGGCGCTACCGACAATGGAGCGGGAGTCGCGGTGGCGATGGAAGCCATGCGAATTCTGCAAACTCTAAATCTGAAGCCCCGACGAACTATCCGAATTGCATTATGGACCGGTGAAGAGCAGGGCTTGTTGGGATCTCGCGCTTACGTGGCAGAGCATTTCGGCAAGTTTGAACCCGCGCCGGTAGTAGCGGGCGCACAACCTGCGCCACGTCTGGCGCAGGGCAATCTGGTTACAAAGCCTGAGTATGAGAAGTTTGATACATACTTCAATCTGGATAACGGCACCGGAAAAGTTCGAGGTGTTTACCTGCAAGGCAACGAGGCGGCCCGTGCTCTATTTCGCCAGTGGCTGATGCCTTTCCGCGATATGGGAGCGTCAACTCTCTCAATCTCAAACACCGGCGGCACGGACCACCTGTCGTTCGATGCAATTGGGCTGCCGGGATTCCAGTTTATCCAGGATGAGATTGAATATGACACGCGTACGCACCATTCCAACCAGGACGTGTTTGATCGAATTCAGGCGGACGACATGAAACAGGCAGCGACGATCATGGCAGCATTTGTATACAACGCCGCCATGCGAGATGAAAGACTGCCACGTAAAGCGATGACGAGATAATTCTAACGTCCACGAAACTACAAAGGCGAGCCCCAAGCGGCTCGCCTTTGTAGTTTTACGGATCCCAATTC
Organism: Acidobacteriota bacterium; assembly: GCA_030854715.1. Lineage (GTDB taxonomy): Bacteria > Acidobacteriota > Blastocatellia > Pyrinomonadales > Pyrinomonadaceae > PSRF01. Next base: position 6,158 of record JALYSR010000358.1, on the reverse strand, counting down.
TCTTAAAACTCGCTGGAGCGCCCCACAGAAGGTTCCACGGATCTTTGCCCGCTGGGCCGGTTGGTGCCCATCGATGGGCTCTTGTCCGAAAGATCTACGCCGATCCAGGTTTTGATCTTCTTTAGCAGGGCCGGCAAGACCACTTGTTGCGCGGTGGTTGAAAGTTCCTCGACCAGCCGGTCACCAAGCGAGCCAGCTTCCTTGCTTAGTCGATCGTAGGCTGATGTTTCCTTGAAACGTTCGAGCAAACCCGGCCCGTCGTCTTTTCCGTTTGTCTTTGTGGACAACGCCGCCGCGGGGCTGACTGTTTCGGGAATAAGAGGGCGGGCATAGGAGTCGGAAGTGGAATGAACGTCGTCTCTATCGCGATCCTCGTCCCCCGTAAGTGCCGCCGCGATTCCATAACCTACAAAAAAGCCGACGCCCGCAGCCCCGAGCGACCAGGCCACCGGCTGCCTCTTGAAATGTTCACGCCAGTCGAGAGCGTCCTTTACGCTTTCAACTTGCTGCGTGACATTCTCCTTAATTTCCGTCACGGTATTTGAAATGGAATCCCGCGCCTCCTCCATGCGGCGTTGAAGCGCTGCCTTAGACAGGTCTTCCCTATCTACCTGGCCTGCTTCGCGCGCGCGAGCCAATCCTAAAGTTCGTTCTTCAGCCATTGCTTGTCCTTTCTAAGCTCTTCTACCGTCCTATCCGGAACGAGATGTTGTTTAGCCAATCGGTTTTTCATCACTGAGATGATTATGGAGCCCACGATGAGATAGAGAACACCGGCGGCCACAAATCCGACTGCATACTTCGCCGATTGGCTTAGAGCTGTATCGGCAAAGAGAGTTGATATTCCAAAAGCCAGGGCGACGTTTAGTAGGGCAAAACCGATCGCGGCGATGATCCCGCCGGCAACAATCATAATGCCGCCGCGCGCGTAAGCATTGGCCTCTTCCTTGAGCTCGACTTTTAGCAAACTCAACTTGGTGTCGAAGAGTTGCATCACGTCGTCTCCCAAACGACTGAATAAAGTCGGAAGACTTTCGTTATCCGGCTTTTGTATCACTTCGGGTGTCACCGCGGTAGATGTCGCACTGGTAGCTGAAGCCGACATGTCGGTGTATCTCCTTTCCTGCGATTGACGCCCCCACTTGAATCGCAGGGGCCAGAAAACCAACTAGCGCCGGCCGCGAATAATCAAGCCAACCAGCAAACCCGCGGCAGCCGAGATCAAGATGGCCTGACCCGGATTCTTTCGGGCATAGTCTTTGGCGTTTTCAGTGATCTCCGCCAGGTCGGCGTTCTGAAGTTCCTTAATCTTATCGCCGACGACAGTCATCTTGTCGCCAACGTATTCCTTTGCTTGGCCGGCAGCTTCAGCAATCTTCTCGCCGTATTGCTGAGCTGTTTGTGCCAGGCCCGTTGCGGTCGCTGCGCCCGTGCCAGTACCTGTTTGACTGCTGGTGTTGCCTGTCTGGCCGGTTGTAGATGATGTGCCCGGGAAGTCTGTTCTGTTCTGCGCCATGCTGTGTTTCTCCTTTTGAAGTGCTAACCAAAATTTTTGAAAAATAGATTTAACAGAAGTTATCGCTGAGTGATGAGCAAACAATGTGCCGAGTGTGCCAATAGTTCGTGCTCGCCCCTTAATTAAAGGTTAATAGCACTCGCCAATGGCGAACTGGTGGAAGAAGTAGTGATTTCTTGTTGCGAAAGGGTACAAGTGAGAATTGCTCAGGTCGGGAACAATACAAGCCCCACACCGTTTAAAGTGAATTCCCACAGGTGGCAAAAAGTCGATTGAGTGGGCTTGACAGGGCGATTGGGTCGGTGGTAAGTAAGTACTTACTTTGCGAAGGTCGCAACCCACTGATCATCCTTTGAGTAAAGAAATCCCAACAAAAACCGTATCTGGAGCAGCGACTGGGGCAGCAGGCGCTGCGCGAATGACTGCGGAAGATCGAAAACTTCAGATCCTCCGAGTGGCGCTTAGCCTGTTTGCTAAGCAGGGCTTTCGGGGAACTACGACCAAGGAAATTGCCCAAGCTGCCGGCGTGTCAGAAGCCATGGTTTTTCGGCATTTCGCGACTAAAGAGGAGCTCTACGCGGCGATTCTGGATTACAAAGCCTGCTCGGGTGACAGCATGGATCCGGAAGCCATGGTTGCTGAAGCGCTGCTTGAGAAAAACGATCAAGCGGTGTTTGAACGGCTGGCCTTTGGCGCGCTCGAACACCACGAGTGCGATCCTGAGTTTCAACGTTTGCTGCTGCACGCCGCCCTTGAACAGCATGAACTGGCGCATATCTTTTTCGAGAAATTCGTACGCCGCGTTTACGAACTATTGGGCGGCTACGTAACTGAGCGGCAACGCGACGGCGCCATGGTGGAGATCGATCCCGCTATCGTAGTGCGCGCATTCATTGGCATGATTATTCACCACTCGCTCAACAATAATTTGTGGGATCCCCAGCGTCGCTTGCTGAAGATTTCCAACGAGCAGGCAGCGAAACAGTTTACCGATATTCTTTTGAATGGGATCAGCGCCGGAAATGGTTCGGAATCGGCAAAAGGAATGGAGCGTAAAGTTTCCGTTAACGGTTTTCCGGGAAAGAAATAGAGTCAATGTCATCTCCCAGGCCCTTACAACTTTTGTCATTGGCAGTCTTGTTGTCAGCCATTCTGCTGGCCGCGATTTCCTGCGGAGGCTCAAAAGCAAATGTTAGAACAGACCAGGCCTCGACACAGCCCGCGGCAGTGGACGTCACAACCGCAACGGTCATCGTGCGGGACTTGCCGCAATTTTTTGAAGCGACAGGAAGTTTAACCGCCGATGAGCAAACCGACGTGGCCCCATCGATCACAGGCAAAGTTATATCGGTTGGAGTTGAGCTTGGCAGCTACGTTAGACGCGGCCAGACAATCGTTCGACTGGATGAGGTCGACTTGAGGCTGCGAGTGCAACAGGCCCAGGCCCAGGTTGAGCAGGCCAAAGCCGCTGTACGTCAGGCTGAAGAAAAAGCCGGGCTTCACGCCGGCCAGGCCTTTGATCCGACCAAGGTCCCGGAAGTTGCAAACGCGCGCGTGGCGTTGGAGTTGGCAGAAAAGAATTTGCATCGTTCAGAAAAGCTGATCGAATCGGGAGACGTCTCGCGGTCTTTGTATGATCAGCAGAAGGCCCAGCGCGATCAGCTGAAAGAACAATATGAATCGGCGCTTTCGCTGGCGCGGCAAAACTATGCGGCTGTGATGACGGCGCGCGCAAATGTCGCCAACGCGGAAAGCCAGCTAAATCTCGCGCGCAGAAGCTTGTCTTATGCGAATGTCTATTCGCCGATTGATGGCTATGTAACTGAACGCACAGCGGACCTCGGCGAGTATGTTTCACCAACGGGTAAGGTCGCTACAGTCGTGCGCATCAATCCTTTGCGAGTGCGAATAGATATTCCTGAACAAGCAATTCCCGCGGTGAATGTCGGTCAATCGGTTTCTGTAACTACGAGCGCGTGGCCCGATAAAAATTTCAGCGGTCGCATTGCGCGCATCTCGCCTAATGTGACGCCGACTTCTCGAACCCTGACGGTTGAAGCTGAGATTGAAAATGGCAGCGGCGCCCTGAAGCCAGGCCAGTTTGCCACGGTGAGAATACTGCAATCGCGCGCGCAGCCTGCGGTGCTCGTGCCTGCGCGGGCCGTGCGCACTGAGTCTGGAGTCAGCCGTGTATTCGTAATCAAAGACGGTCATGCGGAGGAAAGATTGGTACAGTTGGGACAAACGGAAGGCGATTTGATTCAGATAAAGACCGGTGTGGCGGACGGGGAAAGCGTGGCCACAACCAATATCGAGCAGTTGAGCAGCGGTATCGCGGTGAGACAGTAAAGGTTTTTGATTTTAGATTCAGATTCCAGATTTTGTCTGAATCCGACTGTGATTCAACGACTGCAACCCTGAAATCGCGCAAATCTAAAATTTAAAGATTTGAAATCCGAGCATGCAAAAGTTAGCTGAAATTTGTGTCAGGCGTCCAGTATTCGCGACGATGCTGATCCTGAGCCTGACGGTTGTCGGGCTCTTCTCCTACAGATCATTGGGTGTCGATCTTTTCCCTAAAATCGACTTGCCCACAATCACGGTTACGGTCGTCAATCCCGGCGCTTCGCCGCAGGAAATCGAAACGGAGATCACCGACAAGGTCGAAGGCGCGGTAAATACCGTCAGCGGTATCGACGAACTACGTTCCACCTCCGTCGAAGGCGTGTCTCAGGTCTTTATTACTTTCCTATTGGAAAAGGATCCGAACATTGCCGCGCAGGAGGTCCGCAACAAGGTTGATCTAATCGTCAACGACCTGCCCGTTACGGCCGAACAACCTATCGTGCAAAAGTTGGACACCGATGCCGCGCCGGTCGTGCGTATCGCAGTGTCGGCGCCGCGGTCACCGCGCGAAGTTACCGACATAGCGGACAAGAAAATCAAACAACAGATCGAATCGATCAATGGCGTGGGCCAGGTGACGATCATTGGGGGCCGCACCCGCGAGATTCAGGTGTGGGTCGATCCGGACAAGATGCGCGCCTACAACGTCACGGTAGCGCAGGTTGCCGATGCCGTCCGCGCCCAGAATATGGAGCTGCCGGGAGGCCGCGTGGACGAGGGTGCGCGGGAGCTGACTGTCAGGACCATGGGTCGCATCGTTCAGCCTTCCGAGTTTAATAATCTGGTGGTTGGCAGCCGCGGTACTTATGCCGTCAAGCTTAGTGACATTGGTTACGCTGAAGACGGCGCCGAAGAGCCGCGCACGGAGGCCCGACTTAACGGCGAGCCCGCGGTTACGTTGGTGGTATCCAAACAGTCGGGACAAAATACGGTGGCCGTCGCCGATGCGGTGAAGGAACGCCTGCTGGAGATTCAAAAGACTTTGCCACCCGGGTTCAAGACGCAGGTCGTGGGTGATCAGTCAATCTTCATCAAGGCATCGATCGATTCAATTCAAAAGCACTTAATCGAGGGCAGCATACTTGCCGCTATCGTCGTCTTCATTTTTCTGTGGAGCTTCCGTTCCACGGTAATCGCCGCCCTCGCTATTCCAACTTCGCTGATCGCCACCTTTGGGTTGATGGCGGCCATGGGCTTCACGCTGAACCAGATCACGATGCTGGCGCTGACGCTGATGGTGGGTATTGTTATCGACGACGCGATAGTTGTGCTCGAAAACATCTTCCGATTTATTGAAGAGAAGGGCATGCCTTCGTTTCAGGCGGCAATTGAAGGCACCAAAGAGATAGGCATGGCGGTCACGGCGACGACCTTGTCACTGCTGGCGGTCTTCCTGCCGGTTGGTTTTATGGGCGGCATTGTGGGCCGCTTCATGTCGTCATTCGGTTTGACTTCTTCTTTCGCGATTGCAGTATCGCTGCTTGTTTCCTTCACCCTGACCCCGATGCTGGCTGCGCGCCTTATTAAGCGCAGTAACGACGCCGAAGAGGGACCATTGGAGCGCCACATCGAGCCGGCGGATCACGGATCGAAGGAATCGCGGTTTTATCGACCCATCGACCGCACCTACACCCGCATGCTGAGCTGGTCAATGGCCCATCGCTGGGTCGTTGTGGTGGCTTGTTTGATCGTGATCATCAGCATTGTGCCGCTTTTCATGTTTGTCGGAAAAAACTTTTTGCCGGTGGATGACCAGTCGCAATTTGAGTTAAATGTGCGCGCGCCTGAAGGTTCAACGCTGGCGGCAACCTCTGCGCTGGCAGAGCGCATTTCAGCGGACGTACGAAAACTGCCGGGCGTGAGCGACACGCTGACGACAATTGGCGGTGGGGCGCAGGAGCAAGTGAACGTCGCGTCAATTTACGTGAAGCTCCAATCGCTCGACCAACGTAGCGTATCGCAGAGCGATTTGATGGTGCGGGCGCGGAATGAGGTGCTGGCGAAATACCTGAAAGAGTTTCTAGGCCAACTGCGAACAAGCGTGCAGCAGGTCGCGGCAATCTCCGGCGGCGGCTTCCGCAACGCGGACATCCAGTATGTCATCGGCGGCCCCGACCTCGAAAAGCTGACGAAATATTCCGATGCGCTGTTGGCGAAGATGAAGACGATTCCAGACGTTGTCGATGCCGACTCATCCCTCGTTACCGGCAAGCCTGAACTGCGCGTAGTTATTGAC
>JALYSR010000352.1 GCA_030854715.1 Acidobacteriota bacterium | reverse complement strand
CAGCACTCAGCACTTCGCTTATGCCCAAGCTTTCCATTAAAGATCTCGACTTAAAAAGCAAGCGCGTTTTCATTCGCGTTGATTTCAACGTGCCCCTCAAGGACGGCAAGGTTGAGGACGACACCCGCATTCGTGCCGCGCTGCCGACAATCCAGTACGCGACAGAAAACAAAGCCCGAGTGATTCTCGCTTCTCACCTGGGACGGCCGAAAGGCGAACGCGTTGAGAAATACAGTTTGCGTCCCGTCGCCGATCATCTTTCGAGTCTATTAGGAAAGCAGGTGGCATTCGCGACGGACTGCGTGGGCGAAGAGGCAGATTCCAAGGTGAGCGCAATGCAAGATGGCGACGTGCTGCTGCTCGAGAATCTTCGCTTTCATAAAGAAGAGGAAAAGAACGACGACGCCTTTGCTCAACAACTGGCAAAACTGTGCGAGCTATATGTGAACGATGCCTTTGGCGCGGCACATCGTGCACACGCTTCAACCGTCGGCATAACCAGGTACGTCGGCAAGGCGGCGGCGGGTTTGTTAATGCAAAAGGAGCTGGACTACCTCGGTCGCGTCATCAGTAATCCCGAGCACCCGTTTGTAGCAATACTCGGCGGCGCAAAAGTTTCAGACAAGATTCCGGTCATCAACGCGCTGATTGATCGCAATGTTGATAAGATACTAATCGGCGGCGCAATGGCCTATACGTTTTTCAAGGCGGAAGGCTTTACGGTAGGCAAATCCCTGGTTGAAAACGATATGCTGCAGACAGCACTCGAGATCAAGAAGCGAGCCGAGACTGAAGGCGTCGAATTGCTATTGCCGACCGACCACCAGGTGGTAGACAGTTATGAGCCGGTAAAAGGTGAAAAGATAGTTGCTAAAACCATCCCTATTGAATTTACGAATGCGGGCCATGCGGGCATGGACATTGGAGTCGAAACGGTCGCGCATTTTCGCAATGCGCTCAGCGACGCGCGCACGATCATCTGGAATGGGCCGATGGGAGTTTTTGAAGAGCCGCCTTTTAACGAAGGAACAATTGGCATCGCTCGCGCGGTAGCCGAAGCGGCCGATCGCGGTGCGACGGTAATAGTGGGCGGCGGGGATTCGGTTGCAGCAGTGACGCAAGCGGGCGTTGCCGATCGCATCACGCACATTTCTACCGGGGGCGGTGCGACGCTGGAGTTTCTTGCTGGGAAGGAATTGCCTGGGGTGGCCGCCTTGAGCGATAAATAATTCGCGGACTTGCCAGTGGTCAGTTGTCAGTAGTCAGTTGCTTTTGTCATAAATCGTCAACTGACTATCGATTAACAATAAACCACTTCTGGCGATTAACGACTGACCACTGAAAACTGACTACTGACATTGACCACTGACTGACCAATCATGAGAAAACCTGTAATTGCCGGAAACTGGAAGATGTACAAGACGCTCGGCGAAGCGGTTGACACTGCGCTCGCCTTAAAGCCCCTTGTTGCCAATGCCAACCATTGCGAAGTTGTCATCGCGCCAGTCTTCACCGCGCTAAAGGTCGTCGCCGACCGGCTCGAAGGATCTAACATCCGGGTGGCTGCTCAGAATTGTTCCAAAGAGGTCAAAGAGGGCGCGCATACCGGTGAAGTCCTCGCTGCGATGATTCGCGACGTTGGGGCGCGATATGTCATCGTTGGGCATTCCGAGCGCCGTCAGCTTTATTTTGAGACAGATTCGATAGTCAACAAGAAATGCCATGCCGGTCTGGCGGCTGATTTGATCGTGATCATGTGCGTCGGCGAAAGCCTTGAGCAAAGAGAGCAGGGAATCGCGGAACGCGTTGTCAGCGGTCAGCTTAGCGGCGGACTCAGCGGGTTGACAGCGTCTGATCTCGACCGTATCATCATTGCCTACGAGCCTGTTTGGGCCATTGGTACTGGACGTACAGCGACGCCGGAGCAAGCGCAGGAAATGCACGCGTTTATCCGGCGCGTTTTCGCGGATAGGCACTCAAAACAAGCGGGTGATGAGCTGCGAATTCTTTATGGCGGCTCGGTTAAACCGGACAATATTGCCGGCTTGATGTCGCAAGCAGATATTGATGGCGCGCTGGTTGGTGGCGCGAGTTTGCAGGCCGACAGCTTTGCGAAGATTGTGAATTACGAAAGACGGTGAACAGGGAACAGTGAACCGTTAACGGTAAAGTCGTTAGCGGTTATTCCGTTCTAAGTTTCGCTCAATACCACGGTTCCCGTCATCTTTTCCGGATCCACCGCTTCCGGTTTACTGTTTACTGTTTACTGTTTACGAGGTTTCGAATTGTTAACTTATCTCTTATACGGACTATTCATACTGGCTTGCATCGTGCTGGTCGTTACCATTTTGCTGCAACCGGGGAAGTCCGGTGCGGGCGATCTCTTCTCCAGCAGCGTCTCGAGCACTGCATTTGGTCCACGTGGCACGGCCAGCATTCTGGCTAAGATTACTATTGGTGCGGCTGCCGCCTTCATGCTGATTGCGCTCATGCTGTCACTGCCGGCAGTGACGGGTTCACATTCAGTTTTGCAGTCCAGCGCACCTGAGGCGACCCCGACCCCAGCGCCGCAGCCATCATCGGCGCCAAGCGTACCTCCAGCGACGTCAACATCGCCGGTTGCGTCTCCTGCTGCTTCGCCAGCCGCGCCGCAAAAGTAGGCGATGCAACGCAATCCATTTGATTGCGTCGCAAGCGATTGCTCAGAAGCGGGCATTGCCCGCTGACCCTCTCAGGAAAAGTTTGCGTTACAATTGTTATCTGACAACTCGGGCCGAAGTGGCGGAACTGGCAGACGCGCACGTTTGAGGGGCGTGTGAGGTAACTCGTGGGGGTTCGAGTCCCCCCTTCGGCACCAAACCATCGATCAAGATACCGCATGCAAATGCGGTTTCTTCATTTTTACTGGTCTTTTCACTCCTGCGCCGTTTTACACTGGTCAGACTTCCTGCACTTTTTACCCCTAGTTGAGACTTAGTTGAGACACCAAAATTTGGGGAGGAGGGTTTTCTAGGTGACTGCGACGGTATGCCTCGACTGAAATCTTCAATGCCGGCCAGTTCTCTTGCTCCTGGTGTGGTCGCACTTCATTGAGGTAGCCAAGTGGCCCCCCTAGTCAGTTGCTAGATCGAGTTCGCGTTTATCCATCCGGTGGGTCCCAAAGAGGCGGGATAGGTTCAGCCAAAGCTGATCGCCTCCAAACGCTTAGCCCATGTTATGCGTGGGAAGGAGCGGGCTTCCGTCGGGTCGGCGTAGGCTCCGGTTCTGCTTCGGCAATGCCGGACAGCACGACTGGCTCGCGGTCTGGGAATTCAGCAACCAATGAGAGGTTGCCGCCCATTGCCTCGACGGTCTTCCGTAACGTGGAAAGCAAGAAGTCGCTGCGCTTTTCCAGACGAGAAACGCCATCCTGACTGATGCCGAGAACCTTCGCAATCCTCACTTGAGTGAGTTTCCGGGCCTGCCGTAGTTCCTGTAAGGTCATTTCTTCGGCAATCAGCGCAGCAGTGCGGGCCTCGACCTTCTTGCGGCGCGCAGGACCGATACCTTTCATTTTCTGTTTCAGGGTCTTCATGGCTAGTTCTTCCTTTGCTTTTTCAAGCGTGACAGATGGCCGTCAGACCGCTCATCGGCTTTTGCTATCAACTGCCGACAAAAACGCTTTTCACTGCCGCCCGACTTGTCACCCGCGACGAGACGGATAGCCTTGCGCTTCGGGTCGAAAGCGAAAGCAACGCGCCAAACGCCATCATCGGCATCAAATCTCAGTTCCTTCATGTTCACGTGGCGGGAGCCTTTCAGAGTATCGACGCGGGGCCTTCCGAG
>JALYSR010000342.1 GCA_030854715.1 Acidobacteriota bacterium | reverse complement strand
GCCTTAATAGTTAAGTGCTCCTCAACTAACGTTGCGCCCGGCCAGCGCGGGCCAAAGCGGCGCCGGGCCGCCGCACTCCAAGGAGTTGGGTGCTGCATTCTAAACGGCGTAAAAAGGGCAGAGCGCTCAACATCCGGAACAGGTAATGATCACTACTGTTTGCCTGAACACCAAGACCAAGGAGTTCGCTGAGAACTGTATTGCAGCTGACATCAGTGAACTCCGTGAGGAAGAGGGCAACATTATCTGGGCGGACGTGAGCGATCCGACCAGCCGGGATTTTGAGGAACTGGCGGAAGAGTTTGGCTTTCATCATCTTTCGATTGAGGATTGCCAAAACGCACACCAACGCCCAAAGGTAGAAGAGTACACTGGATATTATTTCATCGTACTCTATGAAGCTGAACTCGTCGGGCCAACCGACCGGCTGGAGTTGCGCGAGCTCAACATCTTTCTTGGTAAGAACTATCTCGTCACTGTGCACAGCCGGCCTATTCGGGCCATCGAAACGGCCAGGCGACTGTGGCATGAATGGACGGATCGCGCGGATCAGGGCGCGGGCCTCCTGTCCTATCTCTTAATCGATGCGATTGTTGACGACTATCTTCCGTTGCTCGACCTCATTAGCGAACGCATGGACGATCTGGAAGACTCAATCTTTGGTGAATTCAGAGCCGAGGCTATCCAGGAAATCTTTAGTATCAAGAAGAAATTGCTTTACCTGCGTCGCTCCATAACGCCTCTGCGCGATGTGTTCAATATGCTGCTAAGACGCGAGCAGCCAATCTTCCCCCGCGAAACGCATGTCTATTTTCAGGATGTGTTTGACCATCTGATTCGCGTGGCCGACACGATTGACACGCTGCGTGACATGCTCAGTTCGACGATGGACGCATATCTTTCGGTTTCCGGCAATCGCATGAAGCAGGTCATGAAGCGGCTCACTTCAATCTCAACTATCCTGATGTCGGTGACCTTAATAGCCGGGATCTACGGTATGAATTTTATTTTCATGCCCGAGTTGAGATGGCGTTTCGGTTATGTCTACGCGCTCCTTTCCATGGTGGTAGTAGGGTTGGCGTTGTATGTGTACCTGAAGAAGGTGAAATGGATATGAAGCTTAATATGCGGTCTCGAGGAAAAAGAAAGAAGGGCGACACGGCGCAACTCGCTGCCCGCCTTGCTCCACTTGAAGAGTTGGATAAGACAAGCGCCGCAAGGCAGCTTGCGAGCCGTCCTCACTTACGCGATCCGATGGCGGATCCTCACTATGGTGCGATCGTCGTCGACAATGACAATATGAATCTTCCTAAAGATATTATGGAAGGAAGTGGTGGGGAAACGTTTTTGGGAATGGAGCCGGTGGTGCTCGTAATCCTGGCCGTTATGCTCGCGTTCATCGCATTCATAGCCTGGCAGATTTCCCAGATGCCCGCGCAGTAAAAGAAAGGGTGAAGGCGGAAGGATGAAGGATGAAACTTTTGAGCGAAGCTGAGCCTGACGTGCTCTATCTTCCGCCTTCATCCTTCATCCTTCATCCCTCATCCTTAATTAAATCGGACCGGTATCTTTGATTTCATCCGGCTCATCAAGTAAGCCGTCGGGTGAGGGTCCTACATCGTCCCTGGGATTCTCTAAACTTGAGTCCTGTTCAGTTTCTTCGATGTCGCTCAACGTCTCATCGCTCGTGGCTTCGGACTTCCGCTCATCTAGTCTTTTTTCGCTCTTATCTTTTTCTCTTTCCGGGTTCGCCATTCATTCCTCCTAAACTAGCCCGCCAAACCACATGATTACAGCCACCACGATGGCGGCGTACGCGCCGGCCACCAGATCGTCTGCCATTATTCCCAGACCACCGTGAAGAGACTCAAGTTTACGAGCAGGATATGGCTTAACTATGTCAAAAAATCGGAAGAGTAGAAAAGCAACGACCACGAGAATGGGCCAACGACCAACCGTAGCGAGCGACACTGGCAACAAGGCGATTAACTGTCCCGCAACTTCATCGACCACAACTTTTCCCGGGTCTTTGATCTTTAACACGCGCTCAGCTCGCGAGGCCGCCCAAATTCCAAGAAACGTTACGACCACGATCACGACTAGCTCAGCGCCCACAAAAGCCACCAGGTAATCTTCAGGATCGACATGCGGTGGATAGTTGAAATAATGAAATCTAAGCAGCAGATAAAGTCCAACTGCCAGCAGCGAACCCCAAGTGCCCGGCGCCAACGGAAGGTAACCAACGCCGCAAGTCGCGATCGCGAGTGCGAGATAATCTTTCAAAGAACGGGCGGGTCGCTGCATAGCCAGCACGGAATCGGCCTCGACAACCGGTGGATTCAATTCATCGCTGGATTCTTTGACGGACATTTCAGTGAAATACTCTTAGAGCCCAAGATGCAACACCAGGATTTTCTGCCGGCTCCGCCGCCTGATGTGTGGTAAGGCTGTGCCTTACCGAAAGTAGCAGTTAAATCGTTTCGTCGAGGCTGAGCCTCGGCGATGTCTGGAAGGTAGGCCACGGAAAGGCCGAGCCGTTCCGCACACATCAGCGGCATAGCCACAGGAAACAGCTTGCTTTACTATGCCACGATTCGTCCGACCAGATCGTATTCCTGTGCTTCGGTGATCAAGACGTTTACCATCTCGCCCGGCGGAGGTACAAAGCCTTCAGGCGCGTCGTTAATAAGCACACAGCCGTCGATGTCGGGCGCTTGTGTTTCCATTCTCCCCTGCCACAGTAGTTCGCTTTCGTTTGACTCGCCCTCGAATATCACGCGAACCCGAGTGCCAATCTTCGCTTTGTTCTTCCTCCGGGAAATCTTCGCCTGCTCTTTCATCAAACGTGTGCGGCGCTGCTTTGCAATCTTCGCATCTACTTTATCTGGCAAATCAAAAGCCGGAGTTCCCTCTTCATCGGAATAAGTAAAGACGCCAACCCGATCAAACTCCACGTTGCGCACAAACACCAGAAGTTCCTCAAAGTCGTCGTCTGTTTCACCGGGAAAGCCAGTTATAAAGGTTGTCCGGACGGCGATACCCGGCACACGATCTCGAATGCGCTTGATCAAGCGCTCGAGGCTCAAACGATTGCCGCCGCGCTTCATTAGTTTCAAAACATTCTGAGAAGCGTGTTGCAACGGCATGTCGAGATACTTGACTGCCTTGGGTTCTTCGGCGAGCACATCAAGAAATCCATCGCTGATGTGTGTGGGGTAGGTATACATCACCCTGACCCAATCGATTCCTGCGGTGTGTGACAGTTCGCGCAGCAGATGTGCGAGCGCATCCTGTTTGCCAAGGTCCTCTCCATAACGTGACGAATCCTGCGCGACCAAAATGAGCTCCTTCACGCCTTCTTCGGCAAGCTGGTGCGCCTCCGCGACGATGGAGCCGAAGCGGCGACTTCGGAAATGGCCGCGCATCTGCGGAATGAAACAGAAGGCGCATGGTCGATCGCAGCCTTCGGCGATCTTTATGAAAGCGTAATGAGAAGGCGTAGCGAGCACGCGTGGGGTTGATTCATCATAAAGATAAGTAGCGCTCTGATTGCCAAGCGATATCACCGGCAATGAACGGGTATCCGTCTTTGGATCGCAAACCGCGAGAATGTCGTTTATCTGACTGGTGCCGATGAAAGCATCCACTTCAGGCATCGATGCCTTCAACTCATCGCGATACCGCTCGACCAGACAGCCGGCGACGATCAGCCTGGTCGCTTTGCCCTCCGATTTGAATTTGGCTGCTTCGAGGATGGCTTCGATTGACTCCTTTTTCGCCGAGTCAATGAAGCCACACGTATTCACTACCACGGTGTCTGCTTCGTTAGCGTCTGCCGTGATTTGATAACCCGTGGCCTTAAGCTGGCCCATCATCACCTCGCTATCGACGAGGTTCTTGGGACAACCGAGACTGATGAATCCAATTTTATTCATTGATTTCTTGAGGTATAGGTCCTATTGCTTTTTCTTCTTCAAGTTGCTTCAAGGTCAATTCGATCTCACGAAGTTCTGCCGCAGAGAGTTGCTGTCCGCCAAAGCGCACGCGATTGTACGCGCGAGTTATGGCTAACGCCGGTTGCAGGCCGAGACTGACGGCAAATTCGAGAGGCGTTAAATCCGGATTACGCTCCACTCCCTGGCGAGCGAGAAGCGCGGTTAATCTTTCGTAAAAAAGAATCGCTGAACTATCGGCCTTAGTTATGGGTCGAGAAAAACTCAACGCCCGGCGCCAACCGAAACTGCGAACCCGCCTGGCTCCGAGCACTATCAGAAGCACTGCCACCAGACCAGCGCCAATCAAAACAATCTCTTTCGCATGCGAAGAAGCGATGCTCCGCACCGAAGAGATCATCTGCGCCAATGCACGACGATAATCAATGAGCCGGTTACTAAGCGCAGTGGCCAACGAGCGCTGTTCCTGCTTGTCGTAACCCACCACGTACTGAAACCACATTAACTCGAGCGCTTCAGCATACTTTTCCAGTTGACCAGTCAGTCCCGCTCGCACCGGCTCAGATCTTCCGGCCAGAGGCGTGGGATCGAACGTGATCCAGGAACGGGTTTCGGGAAAGTAAACTTCAACCCAGGAATGCGCGTCGCTTTGTCTGACTGTGTAGGCCCCCGCAGTTTCGTTGTATTCGCCGGGAAGAAAACCGTTCACCACTCTTGCGGGAATACCGCGGGTACGGAGCATCACTGCCATGGCGGTGGAAAAATACTCGCAGTGACCGGCTTTCACGTTGAATAGAAAATCGGCCAGCGGATCCGGTCCGCTCGCCCGCATCTGCAAGCTGTATCCGTAGTCCTGTTGCAATTGTGATTCAATTGCTTTTGCCGCGTCGTAGCGATTGTTGGCGTGCGCATTCACGATCATCGCGGTCGCCAGTCCTTCTACCCGGGTATCGAGCGAACGAGGTAGTTGCAGATAACGCTCAAACGTTGCGGGATAAAGCCGCCTGTCTTTTTGTAACAGAGCAACCTCAGGCTCAGTCAGGTCTGAGAGAGCTTTGTAGATCACTCGGCCGAATTCATGGCGGAGCCCTTTTGCTGAACCGTCTGCGTCCACGCGCACAGTCGGAAAATCGCCCTGAATGGCGATCGGGCGGGATGCGGCAAAAAGAACGGGGGACTCAATGGGCTCAAGAAAAATTGTTTGCGTCGTTAAATGATGAAGAGCCTCAGTTGTACCAAGTTGAAAGAGACTTGGGCCGTCTAGTTTCGTCTCGCTGAGCCGTAGCTCTGTTGACTTCCTCCAACCGTGGCCGGTGAATTCATCCAAAGCCACCCCTCGCCATCTCAACACTCGACCGGGCTGCTTCTCCTCAATGCGGACATGCATCACGACCGCGTTGTCGCGCTTGAGATCGCCAATCTCACCCAACCTTACGCTCTCGGAGAAGCCCACAAAATTGGCAAGACCTCCACCGCCGCGCGCGAGTAGCGCAGCGCCCGAGCGCGGCACGATGAGGAATAAAGGCAAAGCGAGCGCAAAAATGATTACGAGCAGCAGAAGCGCAACGAATGGAAGGCGGTTCACCTCTGCGTTTCGATTGCTGAGCCTTGCGTGATTTTTGAAGATGCGAGAGTCAGGGGGCACCAGAAGATGTGTTTCGGCCGCCGCTATCGCTCGTTTCGACTTCTGAATTTCAAAAGCAACAATTGTGGAAAGTCCGGAAAGAAGATAAAGACTCAGGCTCCCCAAAAAGATCGGACTGAAGCTCACGCCGGCGGCGAGCAGCACTTCGAAAAATGAAATGAGATAGAGAAAGACCCAGTCGCGGTCTTTCTTCAATTGCAGCAGTTTGACTGCCGCCAAAAAGATGATGAGATGAGCCAGCGCGCTCACCCCAACCCTTGCTGTGGGCTCACCAATAGCGTTTTGATACTTCCAGTCAATAAGAAACAGCGGAATCGACAGCAGTACTACGATCAGCCCCGTTCGCTCGGAGAGTTGCCACTTCTTGCCCTCAAATTTCCAGGCGGCAACCATCAAAACAAAGAACAACGCGGCCAGATAGACCGGCAGGCCCCCGGCCAGCGTCAGAGCCAGGGTGGCGACCGCGATCATGGCATATGAAGATGCTCTGAAGTACGTTTTAAAATTCATCTATGAAGCTACTAAAGCAAAGTCAGGATCACTTCAAACCGGTACGTTAAGAAATTTTTCTGAGTCGAATTTCAAAAAGTTTCGGCCAGAGCTTACCGGTAACAAAAAGCCTTCCGGTGGCTGCGTCGTAAGCGATGCCATTCAGCACCGCCTCTTCGTCGCTCACTTCACCTGGCGCCAACAATCCTTTCAAGTCAATCCACCCGACTACTCGGCCAGTTGCCGGGTCAATACGAGCTATTCGATCGTCGTGCCAGACGTTGGCGTAAATCTCGTTCTGAATGTACTCAAGTTCGTTCAGTTGACTGACTGGTTTACCCCTGTCGAGGACTGTGATTACTTTCTTTACCTGAAAGTTTTCCGGGTCGAGGAATCGGATTCGATTCGAGCCATCACTCAGGATTAGATGGTTACCATCATTTGTAAGACCCCATCCCTCCCCGAAATAGGTGAAGTCACTTAATTTCTGAAAGCTCCCAGCGTCGTAAATGAAGCCCCGCTGGTGTTGCCAGGTCAACTGGTAGATCTTTCCCTTGAAGAGTGCTATGCCTTCCGCAAAATACGGGGGAGGCACATCGACCTTTTGCAGCACTTTCCCAGTTTCCAGCTCAACTCTGCGCAGACTTGAATGTCCTACTTCGCCGGTGCTCTCGAGCAGTTTGCCGTCCTGAAAGACCAAGCCCTGCGTATATGCGCCTGTATCGTGCGGCCACGTATTGACCACCTCGTAACCATACGTCGGAACACTTTCCTTTGCCGAGTTCTCTACGCTGCGCAGATTTGCAACAGTTCCGGTCTGACAATTGAAGGTGGTAAGCGAGAGGAAGGCCAGTGTAACGACGCCTATCCGTTTCAAGGCGCTTTTCAGCGCTGGGTAATGCATCTCGCCAAATAAACTCATGAAAGCATTTTGCGCGACTGGGAGAAAAAGCGAAAGCCCGCTCAGCGTATACTGAACGGGCTTTAGCTAATAATCCCGGCGACTTCCTACTCTCCCACGCAGTTACCCGCGCAGTACCATCGGCTCCAGCAGGCTTAACTTCCGTGTTCGGGATGGGAACGGGTGTGACCCTGCCGACAAAATCACCGGAAAACTTGGTAGCATATCGAACTTTAGTCTGTGGCTTTCAATTCAAAGCAGCGATGGAGAGTCACTTGGCTCTACACAACCAACCATACAAGGAAACGACAGACAGACGACAGACAGATGGCTATTGACTCGCGATGGGAAGTGGGATAGAAGCGGCTTACTCTTGCTGCCTGCGCTTTGAAGAAAGGAGTCCCTCCCATGAGACAGACCAGCTAGCTGACTGAAAGGTTACAAGAAAGGGAAAGCGACATTGAGAATCCAAATCAGAGGAGCGGCCGCCGTAACCCTGGCGGTGATTATCTTAGTATCTGCTGCGGGGCGGACAAATTCAGACGTCGCACCCACTAATAGCACTTCTCCGCCTCAAGGCTCCCCCGAAGAGGTCGTGCGCCAGTTTTATGACTGGTACTTGCACGCGGGCTTGCCGAGTCCGGAAAGAAAGAACCTGGCGACATTCAGGGAGTACGTCACGCAAAGATTGATCAAGAAGCAAATGGATCCCGAAGTGGATGCCGATCTCTTTGTCGATAATCTAAATTTTTGAAATAGTGAAATAGAAGGAGCAGGGCCATGAGAAGAATAAAAGAAATCAAGTCGTTTTACATCAAGGGAAAGACCGTTCGATACAATCGGCCGGCGCTTCTAATTCTCTTATTAATGGTTTTTTCGACAGGGGTGGTTTCTGCCAACGCACAGAATACCGTCACGCTGGCAAAACGCGTGCTGGAGGTCAAGCATACGGATTATGTCGTCACCGAAAATGCCACGCCAAGTATAACCGAGGTAAAATCCAGCAATCCGAGTGTGGCGACGGCACGGGCATATGGAACTGATCAAGTTCAGATCGTGGCGGTCGCGCTGGGCAAGACGACTGTCACCTTCTTTGACAACAATGCGGGCGTCCGTTATCAGGTTCCGGTTTGGGTGGAGGCAGCGAACGCGAGCGGCGGAGGTGGGCAAGGATATAACCCTGGTCTGGCCCAACTGCCTCAGATCGTAATGCTCGTCAAGTACACGCAGAACGTCACCGTCCCGGGCGGCGGCACGCCCCAGATCAGCGGCGTTGTATCGAGCAATCCAAGTGTTGCAACGGCTCGAACAAACACGGCGAGTACAATTCTTATCTATTCGGTCGCACTCGGCGATACATTTATCGACTTTACCGATAACGCGACGGGGACTACGTACCAGGTTCATGTTTGGGTACAGAGAACTCTGTCGCCTCCTAGTGGTGGACCGATTGGTGGTGACGGCAAAGGTAAAGGTAAAGGTAAAGGTAAAGGCCAAGACCAATCATCAGACGCCCCTCCCGGCGGCGGCGCTGCTCCTTCGGATATCAGCGGCAAATTGGATCGGTGTATCGCGGGAAGATGGACCGTCGAGTCGCAGTCGATCTCGAACGTACAGACACGCGGCGGCAGCGGTGCCGTCGTAACCGTTAAAACTGACGGCTCAATAACGATCGAT
>JALYSR010000295.1 GCA_030854715.1 Acidobacteriota bacterium | reverse complement strand
AGTCAACCCTCGCCAAAGTGCTCGCTGGACATCCGGCTTACCAGGTCACGAAGGGCGAAGTGCTGTACGAAGGAAAGAACCTGCTCGAGATGGCTCCTGACGAGCGTGCACGCGAAGGCGTCTTCATGGCGTTTCAATATCCCATCGAGGTGCCGGGCGTTTCCAATGCGCAGTTTTTGCGGCTCGCTTACAACGAAAAGCGCAAGCATCTCGGCGAAGAAGAACTGGATCCACTTGAGTTTAAGGATCTGCTGAAAGAACGAGCGAAGGTCGTGGAAATGGACGCGAGCTTTATGACGCGCTCAGTTAACGAAGGGTTCTCCGGCGGGGAAAAAAAGCGCAACGAGATTTTGCAGATGGCTGTGCTCGAACCGAAGCTGGCAGTCCTGGATGAAACTGATTCCGGGTTGGATATTGATGCGCTGCGAATCGTCGCCGGGGGAGTCAATCAACTGCATAATCCGGAAAACGCCGTCATATTGGTAACGCATTATCAGCGCTTGCTGGATTACATAGTGCCACAATACGTGCACGTGTTGGCCAACGGGCGCATCGCCAAAGAGGGCGGCAAGGAGTTGGCGCTCGAACTCGAACAGAAGGGTTACGATTGGCTCAAAACCCTTGCGCCGGAGGCGAATGGCGTTGAGGCGAGGGTGAGTTAAGGAATGGTTACTGAAATAATAACGAGAGAGAATTCTTACCACGAGGCATTCCGAGCGCTTCAGGAGAGTCAGCCAGACTCGCCTGGATCATGGCTCAAACGTTTGCGTGAGAGTGCGATGGAGTCTTTTCAGGAGTTGGGCTTTCCCTCGGTAAAAGATGAAGAGTGGAAATATACCAACGTCGCACCGATTGCTCGGATTGATTTTAAGCCATTAGCGTCAACGGAAACTGCCGCCGGCGGTTCGGAGACCGCAGCATTGGCGAGCTTCGGCTCTGTGGAAGCCGAAGGCAGTCAGCTAGTTTTTGTTAATGGAATACTCCGGAACGATCTGTCATCGGTGACTGCTCTTCCTGAAGAAGTAACAGCGATTGACCTCTCGGCGGCTATTGCGGATCAACGTTTTGCCGAAGTGGCGCGCAAGCATCTGGCGCGCCAGGCTGACTATGTGGCCAATGGTCTTGTAGCGCTAAACACTGCCTTGATTTCTGGCGGAGCGTTTATTCATATTCCGAGGGGAGTCGTAGTTAGTGCTCCGATAAATTTGCTCTTCATTTCCGACGGTACCCAGACCGCAATCTTTCCGCGCGTGCTCGTGGTTGTGGGGGAGAATAGCGGTGCCACCGTGATTGAGAACTACGTTAGCACTCGCGACACGCAATACTTTACAAATGTAGTCGTTGAGCTGGTACTAGAGAGCGGCGCGCGCGTCGAGCATTACAAAGTGCAGCGCGAGAGCACCGAGGCGTTCCACGTTGCCACGACAATGGCCGACCTGGGGGCCAATGCCACTTATGATTCAACCACGATAACCTTCGGCGCCGCCCTATCGCGACATGACATTGCCGTTATCATGGATAATGAGGGCGCGGAGTGTTGGGTCGATGGCTTGTACCTTGTCACTGGGGCACAACACACAGACACGCATTCCGTCATTGACCATAAGAAACCGCATTGCACCAGCCACCAGCTCTATAAAGGCATTCTCGATGGTAAGTCGCGAGCAGTTTTCAATGGAAAAATCTTTGTTCGGCATGATGCGCAAAAGACCGATGCCATGCAGACGAACAAAAACTTGTTGTTATCGAACGAGGCTCGCGTCGACACGAAGCCGCAGCTTGAGATTCTGGCTGACGATGTGAAGTGTGCACATGGCGCCGCAGTGGGTCAGATCGATGAAGACGAGTTGTTCTATCTGGAAACTCGGGGTATTCATCACGACCTGGCGCGCAATCTTTTGACCTACGGCTTCGCTGAAGAGGTTATTGGCAAGATAAAAATTGATTCAATCCGATCGCAGCTTGATGAAGCAGTCTTGAATCGCCTGAACGCCAGGCTTGAAGCATAAGAAAATGAGTAGCACTGAAAGCATTTTAGTTGGCGATTCTGCTGTGTCCGCACGGTTTTCAAGCAGGTGGGACGTCAACCGCATCCGCGCAGATTTCCCCGTGCTGCGGCAGACTGTAAACGGGAAGCCACTTGTCTATCTCGATAACGCCGCGTCCTCCCAGGTACCGCAGGTGGTAATCGACCGCGGCAGCATCTACCTCGAAGATGAACATTCCAACATACACCGCGGGGTTCACTACCTAAGCCAGAAGGCGACTACGGCTTACGAGGGCGCGCGCGAGAAGGTAAAGCGTTTCATTAACGCGCGCGAAGCGAAGGAATGTATTTTTGTTCGCGGCGCCACTGAGGGCATCAATCTCGTAATGCAGGGCTATGGACGCAAGTTCATCGGGCCCGGCGATGAGATCATCATTTCAGCGATGGAGCATCATGCGAACATCGTTCCCTGGCAGATGCTATGCGAAGAAAAGGGCGCGACGTTGCGCGTGATTCCAATGAACGACGCCGGCGAGTTGCTTCAGGACGAATACAACGCGCTGCTGAACGAGCGGACAAAATTTGTGGCCGTGACGCACGTCTCAAATGCGTTGGGCACGGTCAATCCAATTAAGCAGATGATCGATCAGGCGCACAAGTATGGCGTGCCGGTCCTTATCGATGGCGCTCAAAGCGCGCCACACATGGTTGTCGATGTCCAGGATGTGGATTGCGATTTTTACGCGTTCTCGGGTCACAAGATGTTTGCGCCAACCGGCAGTGGCGTCGTCTATGGCAAGACCGCGCTGCTGGAAATAATGAACCCATTCCAGGGCGGCGGCGACATGATCAGAAGCGTGACCTTCGAGAAAACGATTTATGCCGATCTGCCGAACAAGTTCGAGGCAGGCACCCCGGCAATCGCATCACAGATTGGGTTGGGCGCCGCGATTGATTATTTGAACTCAATTGATCGTGAGAAAGCCGCCCAGCACGAGCACGAGTTGCTGCGCTATGCTACCGAGCGGATAACGGCGATTGAAGGTGTGCGAATTATCGGCACGGCGCGCGAGAAACTCAGTGTGCTTTCCTTTGTTATCGATGACATACATCCGCATGACATCGGCACGATCCTCGATCAAGAGGGCATTGCCGTGCGAGCTGGTCATCATTGCGCGCAGCCGGTAATGCAGCGATTCAATGTGCCGGCAACCGCGCGCGCGTCCTTTGCCTTCTACAACACGAAGGAAGAAGTGGACGTGCTGGCGCGAACCATTGAGAAGGTAGTTGATATCTTTTCGTAAATGGTAAATCGTAAATGGTAAATCGAAAGAACTCTTTGCCGTAAACGAACTGCCATTGACTATTCACCATTTACTATTCACTGCTCTTATATGTCTGAACTCAGCGAGCTCTATCAACAGGTCATTCTGGATCACAATAAGAAGCCGCGAAACTTTCGCAAGCTCGAGAGTGCCAACCACTCTGCCGAAGGTTTCAACCCACTCTGCGGCGATCAACTAACCGTTTATTTGAACCTAGAAGATGATTCGGTGAAGGAGATCAGCTTCGAAGGTTCCGGGTGCGCCATCTCCAAAGCAGCGGCGAGCATGATGACCCAGGCGGTGAAGGGGAAGAGCAAGCAGGAAGCCGAGCAGCTCTTCAGTGAGTTTCATCAAATGGTGACGGGCGGACTGGACGAAGAAAACAGCGAGAACGGCCTGGGCAACCTGAAGATTTTCTCGGGCGTGCGGGAGTTTCCCGTGCGGGTCAAATGTGCGTCATTGCCCTGGCATACGATGCATGCAGCGCTGAATAACCAGGAGCTGGTGTCAACTGAATAGCGTCATTAACTCTGACGGAGATAACCTTACCTGTAAATGAAATTGGGGCGCCGAGTAATCGCGCGCCCCATTTCCTTGCCGGCCCTCTTAAATCAAGGCTGACGAAGATGGAACCAAGGCTGAGATTCCAACTACCAGCAAAACCATCGCGATTGATACGTATCCGAAAAGAGTCCTTGGCGCAAGGCGGGGGGCAGTAGGCATAAATCAGTCCTTTCAAATCCAGTTAACAAAAGTTCCGCACTTTGATTCGGAGGAATTCCAGAAAGACGAGCTCTTAGGAATGCGGGAAGTTTTTATTAGTCTTTTTGCATGTGGTCAAGGCAAGATGCCAGTTTTTTTGCATCGGTCAGACGTAAAAACTGCCATAGTTTTTGCATCGTTTACAGGCAAACGCTGCCAGAGTTTTTGCATCGATACAGGTTTTGCACAGGCGCTGGGCAGCCAAAGCTGACAAACGCCCTTGTGGTGGGCATAATTACTGAAATTCTTGTGCTTAAATCCGTCGATGGAGTCTGGCCCGAGTGATCATCTCTGCGATTGAACTGCGTGAGATACGCCTGCCGCTAATCCATTTCTTCGAAACCAGCTTTGGTCGCACAACTGAGCGGCGCATTGTTCTCAGCCGCGTCGTTGATAAGGACGGGGCCGTCGGGTGGGGCGAATGTACTGCCGGCGAGGGTCCGTTCTATTGCGACGAATGGACTGAAACCGCCTGGGCGACACTTGCCCGGTTTCTTGCTCCTCTGGTTGTCGGTAAGAAGGTTGAAAGTGCTGGTCAGGTCTTCTCGTTGATGAAACCTGTCCGCGGCCATCGCATGGCAAAGGCGGCAGTCGAAACTGCTTGTTGGGATCTGGAAGCAAGAAAGGCGGGTCTGCCATTATGGAAACATCTGGGCGGGGTCAACACAGATATTTCCTGCGGTGTATCTATTGGTATTCAAAACACGTCCGCAGCACTGCTGGAAAAGATTGAGACGGAACTGGCGGCGGGCTACCAGCGGATAAAGATTAAGATAAAGCCGGGTTGGGACGTGAATATTGTCGAACAGGTGCGCCGGCAGTTTCCAAACATCCGCTTAATGGCGGATGCAAACTCCGCCTATACACTCTCCGATGTTGCTTTGTTCAAAGCCCTGGACCAGTTTGATCTGATGATGATCGAACAGCCGCTCGCACACGACGACATTTTCGATCATGCGGAACTACAGAAACAGATCACCACGGCCATCTGCCTGGACGAATCGATTCGATCAAAAGAAGACGCACAACATGCCATCGGGTTGGGCTCTTGTCGAATAGTAAATTTGAAACTTGGCCGCGTGGGTGGACACTCCCAGGCGAAAGAAGTTGAGCGGGTGTGTCGTGAGAATCAAATACCTGTCTGGTGCGGTGGCATGCTTGAATCCGGAATTGGTCGTGCTCACAACATTGCAATGGCCACACTCGAAGGATTCACTTTGCCGGGCGATGTTTCCGCCAGCTCGAGGTATTGGGACGAAGACATCATCGAGCCACCCGTGACGGTTAGTGCCGAGGGAACCATCGCAGCTCCGGACGGACCGGGCATTGGTTTTGAATCTAACCTTTCCAGAATTGAAAAACTAACGGTCAGAAAGGAAACGATTACTTAAACGACAAGACCTCCAGTTTGTCGGATCCAGCTATCCGCCGTCCTATGGAACTCTCCAACTCAAACCTCAAGGCACTAAGCAATTACTTTTTAGGGCGACAGCAGGAGATCGTGGCTTTTGCCCGCGCTTTGGTGGAAGCGGAATCGCCGTCAGGCGATGAGGCAGGAAGCAAGGCAGTCGTGTCTCTGTTGGCGACCGCCGCCGAAAAAGTTGAAGGTGTCACGGTTGAGATGCTGCCGAGTGAAAACTATGGCGAGCATTTGCTCATCAAGGCATTTGCAGCATCGCGAAAGTCAAAACCAATAATGGTTTTGGGACACACGGACACAGTTCATCCTCGCGGGTCTACAAAACAGCGGCCCTGGCGAGTCGAAGCCGGCAAAGCATATGGACCGGGTGTGTTTGATATGAAGGCCAACTGCGCCCTGGCAATTGAAGTAATTCGCGCATTTGCTGAAACAGGCTTAAAGCCGCAACGTCCGCTCGTTTTTCTGTTCACCTGCGATGAGGAGACTGGGAGTCTAACCGGAAGATTGTTAGTAGAAGCGGAAGCGCGGCGGGCGCAGGCTGTTTTGGTTTTGGAGCCACCGGCGATCGGGGGCCGAGTGAAGACTGGGCGAAAGGGAACCGGCATATTCACAATTGAAGCGCGTGGACGCGCCGCACATGCCGGTCTCGAGCCCGAAAAAGGAGCAAGTGCGATTCTGGAGCTGGCCCGTCAGACTGAGCGACTCCACGCGCTAAACGGTTCATCGGGCGGCATCACTGTAAACGTCGGCGTGTTCAGCGGTGGCACCCTTTCAAACGTTGTCCCGGCGGAAGCGCGTGCAGAAATAGACGTGCGCTTCAACACAGCGGAAGAAGCCGCGCGGATCGAAAACGAGATCCGCAACCTGCGGTCGTTTGACGAGCGCGTGGAACTACTCGTGAAAGGCGGCATTAATCGGCCGCCGATGGAACGCACCGAAAAGGTCCTTGATCTCTATGACAAAGCCAGGGCGATTGCGCATGAACTGGGTTTTGAGTTGGGGGAAACGCAGGTCGGCGGAGCCTCAGATGGAAACTTCGTAGGAGCGGTGGGCGCCGCCGTCCTGGATGGGCTTGGGATTGATGGGGACGGTGCGCACGCGGTGCACGAGCACATCGTGATCGATGACATTCCGAGGCGCGGCCCATTGATAGCCGGTCTAATCGCATCGCTTTAGTAAGTCTGGAGTCTGGAGTCCGGAGTCATGAGGTTCTTTGGCTTGCGGACTCGAGACCCGGACCCCAGACTTCAGACTTCTTATGAAGATAGCCACCTGGAACGTCAATTCAATAATCGCGCGCATGCCCCATGTGATTCGCTGGCTTGCAGCGAACCAACCCGATGTGGTTTGCCTGCAGGAGACGAAGTGCACCGATGATAAGTTTCCTTTCGAAGAGTTTACGAAGATCGGTTACTGCGCGAGCGTATTTGGCCAGCAGAGTTACAACGGAGTCGCCATCATCTCGCGGCAAGAGTGTGCCGAGGTGCAGCGCGGCAACTACGAAGATCAAGAGGGTGCGCACGCGCGATTGCTGGCGGCAACGATCAATGGGGTTCGCATTGTTAACGTTTACATCCCAAACGGACAGGCAGTGGGATCTGAAAAATTTGAATTTAAACTTGACTGGATGAGTCGCTTGCGCGGGTTTCTGGACAACCACTACAGTCCCGATTCCCCGGTGATTCTTTGTGGCGACTTCAATGTTGCGCCTGAAGATCGTGATGTTCACAATCCGAAGCTTTGGCAGGAACGGATCATGTGTAGTACAGCCGAGCGCTCTGCTCTGGATGAAATAAAACGCTGGGGATTTACCGATTCGTTCCGCCTTCATCACGAGGAGGGAGGACAATTTTCCTGGTGGGATTACCGTGCCGGCGCGTTTCGTCGCAATATGGGCCTGCGCATTGACCACATCTGGGTAACCAAACAACTTGTGCCGCGCAGCATGAACTCGTGGATTGATATAGAACCGCGCACCTGGGAGCGGCCGTCGGATCACGCGCCAGTGGTAACAGAGTTTGACTAAAACGAATCCTTGAAGAAGTTTCGGCGGCAGTGGCCACGCACGCCTCCGCCGCCGATCAGGAAATCCTGGTTCGGTTGTTTTTAGGGAACTACAGGTG
>JALYSR010000290.1 GCA_030854715.1 Acidobacteriota bacterium | reverse complement strand
CTCCTTCCCGGAGCGATGCTCATCGGTTTCACTGGCACACCGCTACTCAGGGACGACAAGCGCCGCTCGATCGAGACCTTCGGTCCTTGGATTGACACTTACAAGTACGACGAGGCCGTGAAAGACGGCGTGGTGCTGGACCTGCGCTACGAGGCACGGGACATCGATCAAAGCATGACGTCTCAGGATAAGGTAGACCAGTGGTTCGAGTTGAAGACCCGCGGCCTAACTGACGTCGCCAAGGCCCAGCTTAAGCAGCGCTGGGGGACAATGCAGAAGGTACTCTCGGCACGCGACCGGCTTGAGAAAATTGTTGCTGATATCTGGGTTGACATGGAGGAGCGAGATCGCCTGAAAAGCGGTCACGGTAACGCGCTGTTTGTTTCCGGCAGCATCTACTCGGCCTGCCGCTTTTTCGAAATGTTCCAGCAGACCGATCTCGCCGGGAAATGCGCGATCATCACCTCCTATCGGCCATCTCCTGCGGATATCAAAGGCGAGGAAAGCGGCGAAGGGCTGACCGAGAAGCTGCGACAGTATGAGATCTATCGAAAGATGCTCGCCGACCACTTCAACGAGCCGGAAGAGACGGCTATGTACAAGGTGGAGCAATTCGAGAAGGAGATAAAGAAGCGCTTCATTAATGAGCCGGGGCAGATGAAGTTGCTCGTTGTCGTTGACAAACTGCTGACTGGCTTCGACGCGCCACCGGCGACATACCTTTATATCGACAAGCACATGCAGGACCACGGCTTGTTCCAGGCTATCTGCCGGGTTAACAGACTGGATGGTGAGGACAAGGAATACGGCTACATCATCGACTACAAGGATCTGTTTCGATCGCTTAAAGGCGCCATCAAGGACTACACCGGCGAAGCTTTTGCCGGCTACGACAAGGCCGACGTCGAGGGTCTTCTGAAGGATCGTCTAGCGCAGGGCCGCGAGCGGCTTGAACAAGCGCGAGAAGCTGTCAAAGCTATTTGCGAGCCTGTCGAACCGCCTCGCGATACTCCTGCGTACTTACGTTATTTTTGCGCGGTAGAAAGCGGCAACGTGACACAACTCAAAGACAACGAGCCGAAGCGGGTCACGCTTTACAAGCTGGTGGCCGCGTACTTACGCGCGTATGCGAACCTAGCGAACGAGATGGGCCAAGCGGACTACTCGGATGCGGAGGCTGAAGAAACTCGAAGCGAAGTCGATCATTATGAAAAAGTGCGACAAGAGGTAAAACTCGCGAGCGGCGACTATGTAGACCTTAAGATGTTCGAGCCTGCTATGCGGCACTTGCTCGACACGTACATTCGGGCCGAGGAAAGCGAGAAGCTTTCAGCATTTGATGATCTGACTCTGGTGCAACTGATTGTAGAGCGAGGCGAGGCTGCTTTTGACGCGCTGCCCGACAATTTGCGGACTAACTTTGAGGCAATGGCAGAGACAATTGAGAACAACGTGAGACGTTTGATTGTCGACGAGATGGGAGTCAACCCGAAATACTACGAGAAAATGTCCCAGCTACTCGATGCTCTAATTAAGCAGCGCAAGCAAGAGGCTATAAACTACAAGGCTTACTTGGCGCGCGTGGTTGAGCTGAGCAAACAGGTGAGCCAGCCTGAGACTCAGTCATCTTATCCGGCAGGTATAACAAATGGCGCTTTGCGCGCTCTGTATGACAATCTGGATGATGCGGACGACACGGCGTTGGAAGTGCGGGAACGTGTAGCTCACTATGGCGCCGGGCCGGCTGTGGATGTCAGGGCGACCAGAGCACTTGCTCTGGATCGTGCAATCCGTCATGTGAAAAAGGCAGACTGGCGCGGGAATAAGTTCAAGGAGCGCGAAGTTCGTAATGCCATCATCTCGGAACTTGGGGACACTGCGAACGTCGTAGATAGGATCTTGGAGATTGTGAAGCAACAGCGTGAGTACTAAACCGCATTACATCGATGTCCAAGGGCTGCCGATCGAGGTCGTCCGGAAGGACATTAAGAATCTGCACGTAGGTGTGTACCCACCGGCAGGGAGAGTTCGGGTAGCCGCACCACTTCGCATTAATGACGAGGCCGTGCGCCTTGGGGTTATTTCACGCTTGGGATGGATCCGTCGCCAGCAAGCTCACTTCAATCAACAGCAGCGACAATCTCAACGCGAATTCGCGACCGGCGAGAGTCACTACTTTATGGGGCGGCGGTACCGTTTGAATGTAATTGAACACAACGGTCCATCGTTCATTCATTTGCCGAACAATAGATCCATGCAGTTATTCGTAAACCGTGAGAAGAACGACAACAATTGTGAAGTGGTGCTTCAGCATTGGTATCGACAGCGGCTTCGCATGCAAATCCCGGCTCTTCTTGAGAAATGGGAAGCCAAGGTCGGCGTCAAGGTTGATGAAGTGCGGGTCAGAAAAATGAAGACTCGCTGGGGCAGCTGTAACGCTGCCGCAGGACGTATTTGGTTAAACCTCGAACTAGCCAAGAAGTCACCGGCGTGTGTGGAGTATATCTTAGTCCATGAGATGATCCATTTATTCGAACGGCGCCATAATGAGCGGTTTCGCTTGTTAATGGATACGATTATGCCTTCATGGCAACTGTACCGAGAGGAACTAAATCAAGCGCCCTTGGCCCATGAAAGGTGGAGGTACTGAGCTTATTCTTTCCCTAATGAACTTTCGCACGGCTGCAAGAACACTGGCATGAAACTAATACGCAGGTTCGCCTGAGTTTGATTTCATTACGAGCCCGTCTTCGTTAGAATGCGTTTCGATTGTGCTCCAAGTTGAGAGGTAGTCATGTCAACCACAGCCGATAAGTTAGTCTCTGAAATTCAGGCTTTGCCTGAAGCTGAAAAACTACGCCTAGTGGATGCGATTCTTAACGATCTTCACAAGCCTGATCCTGAGATCGAACGCGTCTGGGCCGACGAAGCCAAGAAACGTTGGGCGGCTTACAAAGCCGGTCGCATACCTACGGTCTCATACGAGGATGTGATGGCTAAACATCGAGAATGAAGGTTCGCTTCCTTGCACCCGCCGATCAGGAAGTCGATGAGGCAGTCGCGTGGTATAAGCGGCAAGGTCAGGACCTCAGCCGCGGCTTCCTGGACGACTTGGATCGTGCAGTACGACTTGCCAAAACTTATCCATTGCTAGCCACGCAGGTAGAACCTGAAATCCGTCGCCGCCTGTTTATCAATTTTCCTTACTCGCTAATCTATGGAATTGACGAAGAAACTATCGTGATTATCGCTGTCGCTCATCAACAGCGAGAGCCTCGCTATTGGCTCGACCGCTTGATCAAGCCCTAAACTCAGCCTTCATGAAAACAATCAAAGACATGCCTGAGCACAGTCGCCCGCGCGAGAAACTGCGCGAGAATGGCGCAGCAGCACTGACGGATGAAGAACTAGTGGCGGCAATTTTGGGAATGGGCACGGCCGGAATTGACGTACGCACGATGTCGAGACAAGTCGCGGGCCTGATTCGTGAAAACCGAGAGGCACTAACACTCGAGCACTTGCAATCTGTTCCGGGAGTGGGTCTGGCGAAAGGCGCGCAGATCCTTTCGGCGTTTGAACTAGCCCGACGTCACATACTCAACGACTCAATTAAAATCGAGTGCGCGGAAGATCTCTTGCCCTTACTTGCCGATATCCGTTCGAAAAACCAGGAGCATTTTGTCTGTATCACGCTCAATGGCGCTAATGAAGTCATCCAAAAGCGCGTCGTTACAATCGGGCTGCTCGACAGAAGTCTGGTCCACCCGCGGGATGTTTACGCTGATGTGATCTCAGATCGCGCGGCGGCAGTTATCTTTGCTCACAATCATCCGTCTGGCGATCTGCAACCAAGCGACGCCGACTTGAAGACCCAGAATCAACTCGTGGAGGCGGCGAAGATCCTTGGCATTCGCGTACTTGATCACGTCATAGTAAGCAAGAAGGGGTATTACAGCTTCCAGGAAAATAATCTAATCTGAGTATTTGTTCGAACGCGCGCGGCAGAACATCTGAAGCCTGGCGGGAAGAATTCTTATGGGCGTTGTATCCCAGGGCTTACGCCCTGGGCTTTTACATTGCGCGTTTTCGGCGCGTGGATTCGAACTTTACGCGCGACGTTTCAAACTGGTAGTTCCTTCTTAAGAAAGAACAGGGTGTGGCCGGGGGTAATTTCGGGGAGCTCGCCAAAAACTCGATAGCCTAATCCTTCATAAAAAGGCAGCGCCTGGCAGCTGGCAGTTTCTAAGTAAGCCAGCGGATGGCCGTGGTCGAGACCGTAGTTCTCGATGGCGGTCATTAGTTTTGAACCGTGACCTTCGCCGCGGTGATTCTCATCAACCGAGAGCACGTCACCGTGCATCATGCGGCCCCAAAGCATTCCCTGCACGCCACTATTCTCCTGAAATTCTCCCCCGGAGTTCGCTGATTCGAAATCAGCATGTCCGACTATTCTTTTCGCGGCCCTACGCCCTTGATTACACAGTGATTCATCATCACGCGGGCCGGGCTGATTTGGCCGAGCATGGTGCCTTCGAGAACAATGGTTTGCCTATCTCTCAACTGCGCCACCGAAGCTCTTTCTGAGTCGTCAAAGAAGCAGCCCAGATGTGGTGAGTAGCCGGTATGCCAAAACCATACCAGGATCGGACCGTACTGGATCTCCCCACTGGAAGTCTTTTCAGCCATTGCAAAAGGTCCGGAAACACGCACCCGCCTACCCTTGTAAACACCGTCTGCGGCAATTTCATTGGTGTCGTACTGACGAATCATCTCGATGTATTCAATAACGCTGGCATTGCTGCTTTCCGGAGACGCATCACTGGTCTGTGGCTGAGTAACAGATGAAGTAGCGACAGCGTCAGTCTCAATAATTAATCCCTGCTCTCCAAAGCTGATCTTGTCGGGCGAAATTCCAGACAGCCTGTTGACATTAACCGGAATGAAAAGATAGCATCGGCAACTTGAAATTGAAACTCGTTTTCAATATCTTCAAGTTAGAGGGCCAAAGGGAGGGGATTGAAGTAATCAAATTAAGAAATCCTTCTGACGTCCTTTCTGCGTAGGAGACTTAAATGCGAGCAAAGATTGTTATTTGTACTGCCATAATTACCCTCTTCGTTTCGACAACCGCGTTTGCCCAACATTCCGCATTATCGGGGACGATTCGCGGAACCGTTCGGCTCGAGGCTTCCGGCACCGCTGCTGAAAACGCTGTAGTTACGCTCGCCGAGTTGAAAAAATCCGCTTTGACCGACAAGAACGGTGCATTCGAATTCACGGAAATTCCTGTAGGTAAATATCAACTCATCGCCCATCTTGACCGTGTGCCTGACGTGGTTAAGATAATTGATGTCAGGAATGACGATCAAAGAATTGATTTTGAGTTGACCCTAGCCGCTGTTAGCGAGCAGGTAACGGTGACCGCGAGCGGATCTGCCGAGGCAGTCAATTATTCTTATCAGTCAGTAACTTCGGTTGGGGCCATTGAATTGGCGCAAAGAAATCCCGTTTCTATCGGAGAAGCTCTTGATGGCCAGCTTGGCGTTGCGAAACGCAGTTTCGGTCCGGGATCGGGCCGTCCCATCGTGCGTGGGTTCGATGGTGATCGAGTGCTGGTACTGCAAGATGGTTTGCGTCTCGGCGGCATCGCCTCGCAGTCGGCCGATGAAGTTGAGCCCATCGACGTTCTCTCGCTCGATCGAATCGAAATAGTCAAAGGGCCAGCGACTTTGCTTTACGGCAGCAATGCCATCGGTGGCGTGGTGAACGGTATCTCAACAAATGATGTCTATCAGCAAGGATTGTCCGGTTATCTAACAACCTTCGGAGGGACAAATAACTGCCAAGCCGGAGGGAGCACCGGTTTCAAATATGGCGCTAAGAACTTTCTGATCTTCGGAAACGGAGGGGCGCAAAAGACCAATGACTACCAGACGCCTCTGGGCGCGGTCCTAAATTCTTACGCCCGGAGCGGCAGCGTAAGCGGCGGCGCTGGTTGGTTTCCTCGTAAAGGATGGCTGTCCTTTACCTACACCTACGATCACCGGCGTTATGGGATACCAGTCAAGCCCGGTGCGGTCGACTTTGAGTATTTGAAGATGCGTCGCCACAGTTATGCAGTGAAGGGCGGCTTGCGCGAACTCGGCGGCTTTATCGAGAGCGGCGACTTTGGCGTGAGTTACAACGATTACATAAACCACGAGTTCGAGTTTGAGTCAGATGAAAACAAAACCGAGCTTGATTCAATAGCGACGAATAAGAACTTTAATTATCGCGCAAGTCTCAACCACAAAAGGTATGGAAAACTCTCCGGCACATTTGGCTTTTCGGGCTTTAGCAGGGACTACAAGTCAGTTGGAGCCGAGGCGCCCGCGCCTCACACCAGGCAGCATTCATTCGCTGCTTACGGTTTAGAGCGAGTTGACTTCGAGCGAGTAGGTTTTCAGTTCGGCGGGCGGGTAGAGCAGAACGGATATGTTCCCGAAGGTAACTTTCGCAAGCGTAACTTTGTCGGCTTCTCAGGCAGCGCAGGTATGCGTGTTCCGTTGTGGACGGGCGCTTCGTTTGTCGCCAACTACCAACATTCCTTTCGCGCCCCTGCCCTCGAAGAGCTTTATAACAACGGGCCTCATCCGGGCATCCTCGTTTTCGATATTGGTAATCCGAACTTGAATGCTGAGCAAGGCGACGGAGTTGATCTTTCACTGCGGCACAATACGAATCGGCTGCGGCTCGAAGGAAGTGTTTATTACTATGGCATCCGCAATTTTGTTTTTCCGGCGTTTACCGGAATAACTGATCCGGCCTCGAGTCTTCCGATAGTTGATTACGTGCAAGGAAAGAGTCGCTACGTTGGCACGGAAGCGAGTGTTGAAGCGCGAATGTCGCCGACTCTGTGGATCAGCGGCAAAGTGGATTATGTGCGGGCTGAACTCACTGCACAAAACAAGCCGCTGCCGCGCATTCCGCCTTTTCGCGGAATGCTCGGAGTTGACTGGCGTTATAAAGCGTACACTGTTCGACCGGAATTGATTTTGGCGGATCGCCAGGCTCGCGTATTTGATAACGAGACTTCGACGGCTGGATACGGGGTCTTTAATGTCAACGCGTCGTACACGTTCGTGACCAAGCGAGTTGCCCACGTCTTTTCGGTAAGCGGATACAACTTGGGCGACAAGTTATACCAAAATCACTTATCGTTCATCAAAGAGATCGCGCCAGAGATTGGTCGCAACCTTCGCCTAAACTATACTCTCAGATTCTAAGATGAATTAGAGGGGCGATCAACTTGCCGCCCGACAAAGTCTCTTCCCACGCGTCGAATCTCATACCTAACAAAGAAGCTGAGATTGTCGTCTATTGCGCCAGTCCCACCTGACACCCTTCCGATCACGCTGCCCGTGAATTGTTGAAACGTATTTGGTGGAATCGTGGGGCGAACACCTCCGGCAACATACTCGCATCACCGAGGCTGATCGCAAGATTGAAGAGCGAGTGATGGCCTTTCATTTAGATAAAGAACTGCCGCCAACTAAGCACCTAATCGCCGAGAGAGTGCGTTAGGAACCGCGGGGAGCAACGGTTTAAGGGCTGCGTAGTATTGGTCAAAGACCTAAAGTCCTTGGCGACAATCGAAAACAGAATTCAAAACCAATTCCGCTGATTGAAGACGATTGGAATATCAATCGCTTTTCGCTGGTGTGCGATCACTTGGAGTCAATCACGGATGATGACGGAAACGCCGTCTTCAAGGTGCCAGCGCGTGCTCGTGAAAGCGATGCGGATGGTAACGATCGCGTATTGAGCTTCCTTGACCGAGCGGACTTCGACGAGCTTTGGCTCTTCCCAGTAGACGCCGGCGATGGCCTAGCATCGCCGATTGTCAGGGCATTGCCCAGTCATCGTGAACGTGCCGGGCGGGAGTCACTCACCTTCAGCGATATCAAGTACGGATGAATTGATCAAACAAATTTTTGGTGTCTGTTTGATGTCTATTACGGGAGAGCACCAGAGAGACTATAAAGAATCAGAGAGACTTAAGAGAAATTTCCTAAGTTTAGCGTTGTTAACCAGTTGTGAGAAATTCCTTGGCATAGAATAAGTTAGGGGAACACTGCAATCGAGTCCCCCCTTAGGCAACAACAATTTCGATCAAGACGCCGCCTGCTTATGCGGTTTTTTGATTCTTGAAGCCGGCGCACTGCCGCACGCCGAGACCTTGCCGACTTGTGCACTGTTAACGGTATGATGCGTTAGACGAATTACAATTCACCGACGAGGCAATCTTCAATGGTATCGGGCAACAGTACTTCCTTTATGAGTCGTAGGGCAGCGTGGGCCATGCTGCTGCTGATCACTTTGGTTGCACTCGCAATTGTGCTGACGCCAGTTTGGCTGATTCAGCCCTTTGCGCCGCAGTCTGAGCGCGGTCTGAAAATCTCTTACACGCTGCGCTCGTGGTCTCCGCTACTGACGCTCCTCGCTTCGCTCCTCGCCGTGGCGCTGGTTGTGTGGCTGTGGCGCGACTCTCGACGGTGGTGGAAGAAAGCCTTCCTCGTAGTAGTTCTCATCCCGCTGTTTGCGGCAACCTGGTTTGCACGGCAAAACCATTTCGAGTGGATGTTCAGTCCCATTGTCAATGCTGCATACGCCAAAACGAGTGAGGCTGCATTTGTTGCCGATACTGACATGGTGATGGCGGTCGAAAACAATGGAGAAGCTGTCGCCTATCCGGTGCGCTTGATGGCTTACCACCACGTAGTGCAGGACAACGTCGGCGGAACTCCGATAGTCGCCACCTATTGAACGCTCTGTCACACCGGTCTGGTGTGGGAAACTACAGTCAACGGCCGCCAACTTCACTTTCACCTGGCAGGCATTAACAACCAAAACTTCATCATGCGCGATGAGGAGACCGGTTCGTGGTGGCAGCAGGTTACTGGAGAAGCGATTCAGGGACCACTAAAAGGCCAACGACTTCGTTCGGTGTTTCACGATGAGCTGACTTTCGGATTATGGAAAGGTGAAAAACCCGGCGGAAGGGTGTTGAGACCTGACGAAGCAATCGTGCATACCGGAGAATATGCGCCCGCGAATTGGGAAGAAGGAATGACAAAGGTTCGAGTAGCCACGTCTCACATTCCGGATGCGACACTCGAACCCCGCACACTCGTCCTCGGTGTCACTGTTAACGGCACATCGAAGGCATATCCGTTTGACGCCTTAAAAAAGCAAAGCCCAATAATCGATGATGTTGGTGGGGTGCCGATCTTTCTGGTTCTAGGAGAAGACAATAAATCCGTCCGCGCTTACGAGAGGCATAGCGATGGTCGCAAGCTCGAGTTGTTCCTGAAACAGCAGGCTGCGCCCTGGCGATTGGTTGATGCGGAGACCGGCAGCGAATGGGACTTCACCGGCAAAGCGGTCGCGGGCCAACTTAATGGCAGACAACTGAAAAAGATCCCAGTTCTTAACGACTACTGGTTTGACTGGAAGACCTACAATCCAGCCACAACGATTTACAAGCTTGGCTCTCGCTAAGCGAGCCGTGCCCAACGGAAACAACCAACCGTAGTTGAGCCGAGCCGTGGTAGTGTTTCAACACTGCCCGGCTCCGAGGCAGATTCTCAATCCGCCCAATTGAGTGGGTACATCATGCGCAACCTGGGCGGCAATGAGTAATGTCCTTTGTAGATGCTCGGTGCTTCGTAAATGTTCTCGAAGTAGTCAATCGCGGCAACTCGGAGGCCGGTATCGCGTCCGAGACGTTCGCTGATGTACCACTTATGCTCGAGTATGCGCGGCCAAAGCGTCCGCGCTTCTGCTGCCGGAATCTTCACTCCAGTCAGTCGCTTAATTGTTCGCCGCTCATGCGGCTCGTCAGTCGCCAGCTTGTCGATGACATAATCTAACTTAAACGGTATTGGCATAAAACCTAGCCTTTCTCGCTCTTTCGCTTCTTCAGCCTGGGGGAACAAGCTTTAGAGTCCGAATTGTACCTACCGGCTGTCCTGCACGCTAACTCATTATTATAATGAGAGTGATTAAAATCATTCATGTCTTAAACGGGAGGACACCGAAATGGAGCTGGCACAGTTGAAAACCTTTCGCGTGGTTGCCGAAACGCTGAATTTTACGAAGGCCGCGGAGCGACTTCATTTGACGCAGTCGGCGGTGAGTCATCAAATCAAAGCTCTCGAAAGGGACTTGGGCGAACCCCTCTTCCTGCGGTCAAAACGCGGTGTGAAACTCTCTCAGAAGGGAAAGCTGGCGCTTGAGCATGCGGAGCGAATTCTCGATGAGGCGCAGGCAATGAGTGAACATGTGTCCGGCCATGATAGTTCGCCGGTTGGCCAGGTCCGCGCGGCCGCAGGCACACAAGCCTTCGTTCATCTCTTCGCCGGCCTCTTTGAAAGGTTTATGCGCGAGCATCCCGGCGTCGAGCTTTCGTTTCGTACTACCGCGAGTACCGACCAGACCGTAACAGACATTTTGAATGGAGCCGCGGACGTTGGCTTCGCGTCCATGCCGGTTTATTCGCCCGCGTTGAAAGTGACTGAACTGTTTGAAGACGAGCTGGTCTTGGTCGTGGGCCACAACCACCACCTGGCCAGCAGGGAGGAAGCGAAAGTGGAGGAGATTGAGCGCGAGCGTCTGATTTTGTTTGAACGCGGTGCTTCGATTCGTCGCGCCACCGAACACTTTTTCGAACGAGTAAATATCAGCCCCAGGCTGGCAATGGAATCAAACGACACTTACTTCATCAAACTTATGGTCCAGCACGGGCTTGGTGTTTCACTACTACCGTCGTGGTCGGTACGTGATGAGGTGACTGCGGGAACGCTGGCCAAGTTGCGAATCGAGGGACATAGACTGCCTCGATCAGTTGCGATGGTTTCCCTGGCGCGTTTTCAGCCTTCGCCAAAACGCGCGTTCGTGTCTTTCATTCTTAGCCACAGGGAGCATTTGCAGGAGATTGCGCGGCTATAAGGTCGGACTTCTGCCCGGCCCACATCCCGAGATCAGTCCAGGAAAGCAACCTGCTCGAAAGCTTTGCACAAAAAGTCGCCGATTACTGACGCGGCTAGTACCGTTCACTGCATGCGGGTAACACTCACACGCAAGGCGTTCTCATTAACACCGTGGCTTTAGCCCGGTGATAGAGGAGTGTTCACCTTGAGGTCATGATCGCCGCCGTGTCACCGGGCTGAAGCCACGGTGCTAATGAGAACGCTCCGCGTCGACCCGTGATCAGAGGTTTTATGGAAAGCTCTGCTCGAATTGTTCGGCTTTGTTTTGTTCCATTCGGTGTTTGCGTGCTTCGACTCCGCGAGTTATTGTTTGCCGAGTGAAGTTTAAGGGGCGAACTTTCTGAGATCGTTGGCTACCGAGTGGAAGGAGACTTTAATGAAGCACTGGAGAAAGCATTCGATTGAGGGAATTGCGATACTGGCCATTATTTTTTCAATGCCACTACTCGTGACCGCTCAGGACCGGGCGGTAATACTGACTGGCGCTGACCTAACGCGAGTTATACCACCCGGGTTCTATTTTGAGGGACTGAGTGCGCCCACCCAAATGCGCAACACAGCAGCCGCGCGTTTCGGCGCCAAGCGTTACGTGATCGCGGGACTTGTCGACACCTCGGGGTACGC
>JALYSR010000283.1 GCA_030854715.1 Acidobacteriota bacterium | reverse complement strand
TGCGGGCGAGACGCCCGCGGTCCCGGTAAAAGAGGCGCTCCGCAGAACCAGCTTGAACTCTACCGGACGTAACCCTCCCCAGGTGGATCCTACGCACGGCACTTTCCTTGCCTTGTCCGAGCGTGATCATCGTATTGCCCGCCCGGCGACGTTTGGGCGCTCCGTAAAGAAACATGGAATCAATGATTCGTACCGTAAGGCTACATAATTAACGAGGTCCCGACATGAAAAAGAGTTTTGAGCAAAGCAGATCGGTCTGGATGGACACGGCTGAGATGCCCCTGGAGGCGCCGCTTACGGAAAGAATCACCGCAGATGTCTGCATTGTCGGGGCCGGAATCGCGGGTATGTCAACAGCCTATTTCCTTGTTCGCGAAGGCAAATCCGTCGTGGTGCTGGATGATGGTCTAATCGGCGGCGGAATGACTGGCAGAACTACCGCACATCTGGTCAACGCACTGGACGATCGCTATTTCGAACTGGAACGTCTTCATGGCGAAGAGGGGGCGCGATTGGCCGCGGAGAGCCACACTGCAGCTATCAACGCAATTGAGGCAATCGTTCAGCAGGAAAAGATCAAGTGTGAATTTGAAAGACTCGATGGTTACTTGTTTGTGCCACCGCGCGACTCAAAAAAGATTCTCGACGACGAATTGGAAGCCGCTCACAAGGCTGGTTTGACTGACATTGAAAAAGTTGAGCGGGTACCCTGGGACTCGTACAACACGGGCGCTGCCTTGCGTTTTCCTAACCAGGCTCAATTTCATCCGCTGAAGTATCTCGCCGGGCTGGCGAAAGCAATAAAGGAAAAGGGCGGACGAATCTACACGCAAACTCACGCGAAAGAAATTGAGGGCGGCAAGAAGGCGCGCGTTGAAACGAGTGGCGGCGGGGTCGTTACTGCCGAAGCGGTTGTTGTCGCCACCAACACTCCTGTTAACGACCTGCTCGCGATTCACACCAAGCAAGCAGCTTATCAAACCTATGTGATAGGGGCGCGACTTCCAAAACGTTCGGTTGCCCGCGCGCTTTACTGGGACACACCC
This sequence comes from Acidobacteriota bacterium, assembly GCA_030854715.1. Taxonomy (GTDB): domain Bacteria; phylum Acidobacteriota; class Blastocatellia; order Pyrinomonadales; family Pyrinomonadaceae; genus PSRF01. The sequence continues at coordinate 7,381 of JALYSR010000283.1, read as the reverse complement.
GATCCCTACCACTACATACGAATCGAAACCGTGGGGAAAGGCACCTCGGCTTACGACGTTTTGATTGTGGGCGGCGAGGACCATAAGACGGGCCAACAAGACGATGCTAACAAACGCTTCGCTGCGCTCGAGCGTTGGACTCGCCTGCGTTTTCCCACGATTGAGGGCATCGAATATCGCTGGTCGGGCGAAGTTATGGAACCAATTGACGGCCTTGCCTTCATCGGAAGAAATCCGATGGACGCAAAAAATGTCTTTATTGCAACCGGCGACTCAGGGAATGGCATGACGCATGGAACCATTGCCGGCATGTTATTGACTGATCTGATCATGGAACGCAAAAGCCCCTGGGAGTCGATCTACGATCCGTCGCGCATTTCGCTGAAAGCCCTGCCAACCTTCTTGAAAGAGAACCTGAAGGTGGCCGCGCAGTACACAGATTTGGTGGTCGCAGGCGATGTGGAATCGGCAGACGAAATCAAGCCCGGCGCGGGAGCGATTATTTCACGAGGGTTGCACAAGGTGGCGGTTTATCGCGATCCGAAGGGAGAGGTTCACGAGCGCTCGGCCGTCTGTCGTCACCTCGGCTGCATCGTCAACTGGAATACGCTCGAGAATACCTGGGACTGCCCCTGCCACGGCTCGCGCTACGATGCGTTGGGCAAGGTCATTCAAGGACCGGGGAACAGTGATTTGGCAGAAGCTGAAGCGGAGCAAACAGCAGACAGTAAACAGCAGACAGCCGGAAGCTCGAAAAGTTGATCGTCTCAATCTCGCTCTACAGTTCCAAGATTTAGGGGATGCTGTTTGCTGTTTGCTGTTTACTGTTTGCTTTGACAGCACTGATCTTCACGCTGCCGCCATGTCGGCTTCGCTGATATCGAAGTTGGCAGAAACCTTTTGCACATCGTCGTGATCTTCGAGAGCTTCCATTAGCTTCAACATCTGTTTGGCTTCCGCTCCCGCCAACTTCTTGTATTCTTTGGCAACCATTTCTACTTCAGCGACTTCCGGCTCGATGCCAGCCTTCTTGACTGCCTCGAGCACTCCATCGAAATCGCCAGGCGCGGTGATGATCTCGAAATTGGTGTCGTCGTCGCGCAGGTCTTCCGCGCCCGCATCGGTGACAATCTCAAACAACTCGTCTTCCGATTTTGCTGCCTTCGGTACCGCTATGTAACCCTTCTTCTCAAACATCCAGGCCACTGCACCGGCGGCCGCCAGGTTGCCACCATTCTTGGAAAAGATGTGCCGAATTTCGGCCACGGTGCGATTGCGATTGTCGGTCATCGATTCAATCAGCAGAGCTACTCCACCCGGTCCATAACCTTCGTAGGTGATCTCTTCGTAGTTAACGCCTTCTTCTTCGCCGGTGCCGCGACGAATGGCGCGCTCGATCGTATCGTTGGGCATGTTGCCTGCCTTGGCGTCCAGAACGGCCTTTCGCAGGCGAGCATTTCCTTCCGCGTCACCACCGCCGGATCGCGCCGCCACGGTTATTTCCTTGATGAACTTTGTGAAGAGCTTACCGCGTTTGGCATCGAGCGCGCCCTTTTTGTGCTTAATACTATGCCACTTTGAGTGTCCGGACATTTCGATCCTTAAGGAATTTAACTAGATTTGCAGGCTGGGAAATATACCACAGAACATACGGCCGCGGATTATCGCGGATTACACGGATCAGACTATAAGCAGTGATAGTTTCGTTCTCCGCAGATTCGTGTAATCCGTCCTAATCCCACAGGTAATCTATTTCAACTGCTCATATTCTTTTCTGGCTGCAACAAGAATAGGCAGATCCGCATCGGCATCTTTCCAGGCGGCAAAAAGATCCTGATACTCCTTGCGGCTCCTGGCGATGTCACCGTTAACAGCAGCGGCGCGAGCAACACCGAGATGTGCGAGCGCATGCAGGGGCGACATGCTTTCTATGCCACGATGATCAATAATTTTTTGAAACTCCGCTGCCGCTTCGTTGCCTGAACGTTGCTGAAGGTAAACTTGACCGCGCAGATAGTTGTTTACTATTCCGCCACCGAATCCCAGGTCATATGCGCGCACGGATTCCAATAGTTCGAGTGCTTGTCTGGTATTCCCCTGGTTTTTTTCGATCTGTGCCCTGATCAGCGGCACCTGCATGGAGACTATGATGTCCTTCGGATGAAGTTTCACAACCTCCTCCAGCAAAGATTGCGCGCGGCCTCCATCATTACAAACCGCGAAGACCAGAGCGGAGCTTGGAACGCTAATGCGACCTCGATTCAAAGCAAGCCCGGCAGAGACGTTCTCCTTGGCCTGTTCGCACTTCCCGAATGAAGCTTGATTAGCAGCCAGGCCGATCAAGGCTTGACTGGCGTTTTCCTTTCGATCCTGATTCTTATAAAGCTCAACCGCGCGCCGTTTCAGATCTTCACCTTTTTTCAATTGCCCACGTGAAAACGCAATTGAAGCAAGTTGGTCGGTCATGTCGGCTTCCGCGGGCTTACCTCTGGCCCACTGAACTTCTGCGTCCATCTGCGCTTGATCGCCTCGCATGGCGGCAAAATAGAACCGGTTGAAATGTGAGGGGACTCCGTCAGGAAACTGGGTGGCCATTTCTTTAGCTGCCTGTTCCGCTTCGTCAAACCGATTCAAACCCAGAAAGCTACCAATTAGATTGTCCCGCGCGCTGATGTTGGTGGGGCTAATGCGAACAGCCTCGAGCGCCTCCCGGCGGGCGTCATCGTAGCGACCTAAAAACAAATAGTTTAGCGCCAGATTATTGTGAGGAATGTAATCGTTGGGATAGAGACGGGCCCACGTCTGGAGTGTCTCAACCGCCTTGTCCAACTCGCCGGTGAAATAGTTGAAATACTTCTCGGAGATGTAAAGACGCTCGTGTTCACTCACCCGTTCTCGCAGTTCATAAGCTTTTTGAACGTATTGCTGTGCAAGATCAAGTTGGGTCTGGTTCCCGTAATAGACCGCCAACCTCGCGTAAGCCATCGCAAAGTTCGGATCCAGCTCGATAGCCCTCTTGTAAAATACAGCCGACTGCTCCCCGTTTCCCTTTGCTCGTTCCTCGTTGCCCGTCGCGAAGGCCTTCAGCGCTTCCAGCGAAGAAGTGGTTGCCTGCTCCACCGGGACTTCAAACTTCTTGATGGAACTTAACGACTCGCCGAGTTTTCCGCGCAACGCCGAGGCGGCTTTGCCGAGTGCCGCCAATACCTGCTCCTTGCTGTCTGCTTCTATCTGCTCGCGCGCTATCGAGTCGCCCGAATGTGCGTTTACCGCTTCGAGGGTAATCACATAGTGACTGCCCAGACTTGAGATAGATCCGGTGAGCATCGCCTTCAGGCCCTGACGCTCGCAAATTTCTCGAGCCACGTCTCTGGTGAGGCGTTCGTCGGGCGCACGGCCCATGAACCGTAGCGCTTCGCGCACACGATCATCGGGATAGATATTCAGAAATGGCGACTGCGCCAATTGCACGGCGAGGGCCTGCTTTAAAGTGCCATCAAAGACGGGCTCTCCCGTACTGTTCGCAAAATCCGCCAACAGTACGGTGTCCTTGTCTGTCAGCGCCTGCGCTCGGTTAAAGTAAAAGAAGACCGCACCACCGACAACCAGCACGAAGAGTGCAGCGATCAGACCAGCACCCTTCTTGTGACGTTTGATCTCACTGACGATGTATTCAGCGCTCGATGGCGCATGCGCTCCGGTTTGCTCCACCGTTGCAGGGATTCGACCCGAAATTGTGGGAGCAGCTGCCGAGGCGCTGATTGTCGAGTGAGCGATGCTGTCAGGCGAGACCGACCGTTCGAGCTCCGCCTCGAACTCGAGCTTCTGCTTCAATCGCCGCAAGTCGGTAAGCAGTTCTTTTATTGTCTGATAGCGTTCATCTCTATCCTTACGAAGCGCTTTAGTAATGATCCATTCGAGCTCAGCGGGGACGTTAGGAGCGAAGCGAGCAAGTGGCGGAGCTTCTTTTTGGGTTATGGCCGCCATGACATCGGTAGAGGTGTCACCCTCAAACGGAGTTCTCCCAGCTACCATTTCATAGATCACCACGCCGAGGCTCCAGATGTCGCTGCGAGCATCTACCGGTTTAGCGCGCGCTTGTTCAGGCGACATATAGTGTGAAGTGCCCATGACCACGCCGGCATTCGTTTGCACCAGTACTCTGGTTGACGCTTCGCCATCGGAAGGGCTCCTGTCCGTGGAAGCTTCGGTAAGTTTCGCCAGTCCAAAGTCAAGAACCTTCACATAGCCGTTGCGGCGTATCATGATGTTGTCGGGCTTGATATCCCGGTGAACGATACCAGCGGCGTGTGCCTCTTCCAATGCGCTAGCCACCTGGATCGAAATGTCGAGAATCTCCTGCGTCTCAAGAGGGGAACCGGACATCTTTCCGCGCAGAGTTCTGCCGTCGATATATTCGGTGGCGATGAAGTGCCGACCTTCGTCCGTTCCAACTTCGTAGATTGTCAGGATGTTTGGATGGTTCAGCGCTGAGGCGGCGCAGGCTTCCTGTTCAAAACGATTAAGCCGGTCCCTATTTGTCGTGTACTCTTCCCCCAGAATTTTGAGCGCAACTTTACGCCCGAGTTTCATGTCCTCGGCCAGATACACTTCACCCATACCGCCAGCGCCAAGTTTTTCCAAAATACGGTAGTGAGAGATCTTTTCCGCGTCCATCATTTATTGATCGGGTGCCGTGGCCCGCACCCTGGAAACCGACAAGTGAAATCCAGTCCGGTGTTCATGCAATATACTGCATCAATTACAGCTGTCAAAACTCATTTTTACTTCACACCGGCGAGTTCTGTCAGGACGTCCAGCGCGCCGCCGATCACGCGAACTTGCTTAAGTTTTTGAAACTGTGCCCGGCAGAGATCTGAACTGCACGGCGAGAAACTTTGAATGCCCGGGCAATTGTGCGCACTAGTTCTTCGTTGGCAGAGCCGTCAACGGGAGAAGCTGCGATTCGCAGACGCAAGGCGCCGTCATGCTCCCCAACAATCTCGCTGCGCGAAGCGCGCGGCACCACACGCACCTCGAACGTCAAGGCTCCGTCTTTTTCGGTGTAGTTGATCATCGGAAAGAAGCGGACGTCGTTTTCTAGGCAAAGAACCGGAGTGGCATACCGCGTAACAAAGTTCCCGCAATTGCCGACTGAAAGAGCCACAAGATAATAAAGGCAACGATGGGCGAGATATCAAAAGTTCCGAGAGGTGGAACCACACGCCGCAATGGCCCAAGCATTGGTTCGGTAGCATTAACCAGAAAGCGCATCACGCGATTTGAATAGCTGACCATGCCCCAGGAAAAGATTATGCGGATAAAGATCAGTAGAGTGTAGAAACCGAGAAGTCCATAAAGCACGTAACCAACAACCGGCACGACGGCATGCTCTCGCAGGCTAAAGATAATTCCGGCGAGCGTGTTCGCAATACTTGAAACCAGCTGCAACGCGAACCAGCCGAGGAGAACTGTCAGCAGGATCGTCACCAGAGGCGCGTACTTGGGATCGACTCCAAAGCCCATGAGCGCCCGCCGAACCGGCGAAATCAAGGGATCGGTGAGACGCCGGATCGTCAATGAGCTCCAGCCGAACGGATTTAGATCAGCCTGGTTCGCTAACAAACGCAACAACATTAGGATGATCACCGCGACGATAACGGAGATTACCGCCCAGGTAGTGAACCAGAAGAGTCTGTCGAGAATGATCATTAGGTCTGGTTAGAACAACTTAGTTTGAACTTCTCCAGCTCGAGCATGATGGCAACCTGATCGCACGCAAACCCACAATTAGCGCTACACAAGTCTAACTGCGTTCACCAAATATTGCAGTGCCAACGCGCACCATCGTGGCTCCTTCTTCAATCGCGATCTCAAAATCGTGGCTCATGCCCATGGAAAGTTCGCCCGTGTCTTCGCCGAAATGTCGTTGTTTCTTGAGCTCGTCCCGTAGCTCCCGTAATGTTTTGAAATAAGGGCGAGCGTTATCGGGATTTCCGAAAAATGGTGGCAACGTCATCAGCCCAATCAAGCGCACGCGCTCCAACTCGCGCATCGTCGCCAACAATTTCGGCAGCTCGCTCTGGTCTATACCGTTCTTGGTTTCTTCGCCACCGAGATCAACCTGGATCAGCACCGGCAACTCTGCCCTTCCCTCGGATATGCATAAACGATCCAAACGCTGCGCCAGCGAGGCCGAATCAAGGGAGTGAATGATATCGAAAAGACCGACTGCACGGCGGGCTTTGTTCGTTTGCAGATGCCCGACTAAATGCCAGCGCGCAGCCTTGCGGCCCAGTCCAAATATTTTTCCTTCGGCCTCCTGTACGCGGTTCTCACCGTAGTCGGTAATGCCCAGATCAAGTCCTGCTTTGAGTGCCTCAATTGGCTGCGTCTTGCTAATGGCGATGAGTGTTATGTCGGCATTGGCGCGATTGCATCTCTTCGCTGCAGCGTCCACTCTCTTGCGAACGTTCGCGAACCGTGCGCTCAACGTCTGCAATGCGAATGTTTTCTCAACCATAGGTTACGGGCACTCAGCGACAACGCAATTGACATGAAACTGCAAGAAGCTGAACGCGTTGCCTGCTTCGGTGATTACATTAACAGATCAACTCAGGTGCTGCACTGACCTCTTTGGAATTCGAATTTCGTGCCGCTCTTGGCACACTTGATTGTTACCTGGATTAGCGCACGCAGCGTTTCCCTATAGCTTTTTGCAGTTGGGATCGAGGCTCGACCGACTTGACAATAGAGGAGGACTTTTATGAAAACTACCAACAAGAGGCAAGGCTTTTTTGCGATTAGTGTCATGGCACTGTTGCTGGCGCTGGCCGTTCCGGCAACGACGATGGCGCAAAGCCGGTCGCGAGGAAGACACAATGGAAATTGGTCGAATCGCAATTGGTCAAACAGCTAGAAATGCGGCAAGTTTGTAAACTGTCATGATGCCAAAGACGGTCGCTGGGATAGCCGTGGAGCTCGCGGAGATCGGGTTGGCAATATTGCCGATCGGAACCGAATTCGGGAACGCAATCGCGTATTCAATAATAATGATCGCGACTGGCGAAACACGAGACGTAATCAAAACCCAAACTTCAACGACAATGATGTGTCCCGCCGCAGGATAATTAACCGCAATCGTGATCTCAATGATGGGCGCGATTCTTCGCGCAATCGAAGGGGCCAACACCGCGAGAACTAATGTTCGCGAATCGGGAGCGGCAACGAATCGTCCCATGAGGTCAGTATCGATCGCAATTCAACTGCGAACTGCATGAGTACCCAGCATTGGGGTTTCTTGACACTCTCCATACGCATTCGCATAATGAATTCACACATGCGGATGTGGCGGAACTGGCAGACGCGCAGGTCTCAGAAG
>JALYSR010000280.1 GCA_030854715.1 Acidobacteriota bacterium | reverse complement strand
GTATGATCTCATAGTGATCGGATCGGGACCGGCCGGACAGCGTGCTGCTATTCAAGGCGCTAAACTCGGCAAGCGAGTTGCCTTAGTGGAGAAGCGTGAGGTTGTCGGCGGAGCCTGCATCAATACGGGAACGATTCCCAGTAAGTCGATGCGCGAAGCCGTGATGCATCTCTCCGGCTACCAGTATCAAAGCATCTACGGCATGAACTATCGCGTGAAAGAAAAGATCACCGTCGCCGACCTTTCATTTCGAGTTCAGCAGGTGATCAAAACCGAGATCGACGTAACCATGGCCCAGCTTTCCCGCAACGGGATCGATGTGCTTTCAGGCACTGCCCGGTTTCTGGATCCCCATCACCTGGAGATCGAAAATTCACGTGGTCAATCAGAATACGAAGCCGACGTTATAGTAATTGCGACCGGCACCAGGCCGGCCGAATCGCCCCAAGTCCCTCTGAACGGGCGGACGATCCTCAATAGCGATCAGATCTTTTGCATGCCTTTCATCCCCAAGATCCTGATCGTTGTCGGTGGTGGCGTCATTGGCGTGGAATACACATCGATGTTTGCGACGCTTGGTGTGCGTGTCATTCTTATCGAAAAACGGTCTCGGCTGCTTGAGTTTGCCGATCAGGAGATGGTTGAAGCGCTCTGCTATCACCTGCGCGACAACCGCGTCACGCTGCGGCTCAATGAAGAGGTCGCCAGCGTCGAGGAAGGCCCCGACGGGACGGTAATTGCAAACCTGGAAAGCAAGAAAAAGATCTCCGGCGACGTTCTTTTGTACGCAGTGGGACGACAAGGCAACGTTGATGATCTAAATCTCGCGGCGGCCGGTCTTGAGTCGGACAACCGAGGCCGCATTGCAGTCGACAGTAACTATCGCACCAAACAACCAAACATCTACGCGGCCGGTGACGTTATTGGTTTTCCAAGTCTCGCATCAGTCTCGATGGAGCAGGGGCGAATGGCCGTCGGCAATGCGCTTGGCGCCCCGGTACAATCTGATCCGTCCAAATATCCCTACGGTATCTACACAATTCCTGAGATTTCGTTTGTGGGAAAAACTGAGGAGCAACTCACTGAGGAAGACGTCCCCTACGAAGTCGGCGTCGCCTACTATCGCGAAATTGCCCGCGGGCAGATTCGTGGGGACACAACAGGTCGCTTGAAGTTGATCTTCCACCGAGAGACGAAAGAACTGTTAGGGGTGCATATCATTGGTGAAGGCGCATCAGAGATTCTCCACATCGGTCAGGCTGTTTTTATCTTGAAAGGCACTGTCGACTACTTCGTCAATACTGTGTTCAACTATCCAACACTTGCAGAATGCTACAAAGCCGCTGCGTTCAACGGTCTGAACAAGCTGGCAAGGTTTTAGCTTCGAATGAAACTGGGGTCGAAGAGAGTCTAGGTCAAGAGCCGGGAGTCAAAGAAGCTTCTGCGACCGAAAACTCCAGACTGTAGATTGAAGAGCTTGAGGTTTTTATGGGACTAACGATCGGCGCACTCGTAACTGAACACATTGCCGTCAGCCTGGTTGAGAGTCATCAGATCGTCGGAGCTGTTCATAAGTTTCCGGAAGCAGGAAGTATTTCTGACGCCCTCGAAGGCATGCCTGCCGAAGAGATTGTGCAGCGCATGGCCCAGGAGATTGAGTCGGCAGCTCAGGGTCAGTCGGTCCAGGCTATCGGCGTGGGCTTCCCCGGCATCAGTCGCAAGGGCTTGATCGAAGAATCTCCCAACTTGAAGCAGACTAAGGGGCTGAAACTCGGTGAGTTATTAACTGCTCTCCTCAAGCGAAAAGGCATATCGGCGCCGGTTCATGTTCTTAACGACGCCGCCGCCCTTGCAGCGGGAGTTGCAGCCACACGCGGAGAACTCGATAGGCTTGTGCGCGTCTGGTTTCTCGGGGTCGGCATCGGACTAGGACGCTATCCCCAGTCAAACAGCTTTACTGAAGCCGGACACTCTGTTGTCACGCTCGATCCGAAAGAGAACCTCTGTGGCTGTGGCGGAATCGGTCATCTCGAAGGCCTGATTGGCCATCGCGCAATGCGCCTTCGCTTTCTGGATATGGAACCTGAAGAGGTCTTTGAAGAAACAGGTGCGGGTGATCAGCGCTGCAGCGATTTTGTGAAGCTCTGGCACCGCGCACTGGCAGCGGCAACTGCGACGAACATTCACATGGATGGCCCGGGCAGATTCTACATCTCCGGCCCGAATGCAAAGTTTGTCCGGCTTGGCCTGCTAGATCAGTATGTGCAGAACATGGTTAAGATGAGTCCGCTACAAGGAAGTACGTTTGAAGTTGTGCCAACGACTGATGAAACGGCTCTCATTGGGGCGGCGGTTAGCAGTGAGCAGGCAGCCAGCTAAAAGATACGAAGGCCCGGTGGCGAGCGGACCCGGTCACAGGGACGGCTGAGACGGCAGTCAGACATGGAACTCGACGGACTGAAGGATTGGAGTCAAAGTGGTAATTGTGCGTCTCTGCATCGTCATGTTTTTGTCTGTACAATCATCCCCGTTTCTCTTACTCAATATTCCGCCAGTGTCGCCCATCACGCTCGATCAGGTCATCTGATTCCTTTGGTCCCCAGGTTCCAGCGGCGTAGTTTGGAAAGCTCCTGGGCGGTAGTGCCTTCCAGACGTCTATGATTGGTTCAACCACACTCCATCCGGCCTCAACCATGTCCGTTCGTTGAAAGAGAGTTGCATCGCCGATCATGCAGTCGTAAAGCAATCGTTCGTAGCCGGTGCCTGACGAAGCTCCGAAATAGTCTGCATAGCGAAAATCCATGTTCACCGCCCCCATGGACACGATCGGGCCTGGAACCTTGGCGCCAAAGCGCAACGAGATACCTTCGTTGGGGTGGACGTGGACAATCAGCCGGTTGGTGGTGAGGTGCTCCACAGACGTCTTTCGGAAAAGCATAAATGGCGCGCGCTTAAACTGAATCACGATCTCTGTGACCCGCTTCTGCAGTCGTTTGCCCGTGCGCAGGTAGAACGGCACATCGTTCCAACGCCAGTTGTCCACTGAGAGTTTCGCCGCGACAAATGTCTCGGTGTTTGAGGTTGGTGAGACTCTGGCTTCCGAGCGATAGCCAACCACCTTGCCTCCATTAAAACTACCCGCCCCATACTGTCCTCGCACTGTATCCGTTATGACATGCTCCGGCGTCAAAGGTTGGATTGCGTGCAGAATTTTCGCCTGTTCGTTACGTACCGCATCCGCTGCGAAAGATATTGGGGGTTCCATCGACGTAAGAGTAATCAACTGCAAGATGTGGTTTGGAACCATGTCTCGCAAAGCTCCGGCGTTCTCATAATATGCCCCGCGCCCTTCGACCCCGATGTCCTCTGCTGCCGTAATTTGAACGTGGTCAATGTAGTTTCTGTTCCAAACAGGCTCGAAGATTCCGTTGCCGAAACGAAAAACCAGAAGGTTTTGTACCGTCTCTTTACCGAGGTAATGATCAATGCGATAGATCTGATTCTCGCGTAGCACGTCGCGGAGTTCTCGATTCAAGGTACGGGCGGAATCAAGGTCATGACCGAAAGGTTTTTCGATAATGATGCGCCGCCAGCGATCGTTCTCCTCCCGGGCAAGTCCTGCAGAGCCGATGTGCTGAACAATCGGTGAGAAGAGATCAGGAGAGGTAGCAAGGTAGTAAAAGTAATTGCCGCCAGTCTTGTATTCGCTGTCTATCGTTGCCAGCAGGTCTTTGAGTTCCAGGTAAGCACTTTCGTCAGTGCCGCTGCCGGAAAGATAGTGAAGCCGCTTGACGAATTCTCCCCATGCGTCACCATCGAGATCATTCGCATAGAGGCTGTTCATATCCGCGGTGATCTTGTCGCGGAACTGTTCCGAACTCATTGCGCTGCGGGCGATCCCAACGAGGGCAAACTGGCGCGACAAGTACTCTTCTTTGGCAAGATTGTAAAGGGCCGGGATCAACTTTCGCTTGGTTAAATCTCCTGAAGCACCGAAGATGACCATGACGCACGGATCGCTAGGCTGTTCGGGCCGTTTAGGTTGGACGTCGATTGTTTCTACAGGTTTCATTTGGTTCTTCCTTCCACACCTCAGTTGCGAAAGTCATCACTCAAGCCAAAGCAGCGCCGCAACCAGTATGATTACTCATCGGATAGGCGTTCTTTGTGCCGTAAAGCTTAAACTAGCGGCTAGAAAAGTCATTTATACGCTAAAAATGTATAACTCGCAGGTGCGTTCCGGCAAATTTCCGGCAAATTTTCTGACAACGTCAGAGTCGACCGGGCGCGGCGATTTGCAACAACGCCGAATTAACGAAGCAAGTCAAAGAACGGGGGGCAGGACGGAGGTCTCGAATGTGTGCTCAGCGAATTCCTACTAAGCCCTGAACAGATTGAATCAGCTTTTCTGAGTCGAGAGCGTCTCATTAACGACAATCCCTGTGGACAGGTGAGTCGGACTGTTTTGAAGCAACTTCCAATATGGCAAAATCGTGAGCGGTGGCTAAATAAGTATGACGACGACGAGGAAGATCGGTTGTTTGCGGCCTTCAATGAGCACGGCCACCATTTGGCAGCGATCAGTCGCATAGTACTTAACACGGGGATCCGGCCTCCCAAAGAAGTACTTGCAATACGGAAAGAGCACGTCAATCTGGGCGATGAAGCACGTTACTGTAGAGTCGAAAAGGGTGAGATGCTCGTTCCGCCTACGGCGGTCTTGGTTGCTAAGGGCAAGGATGGAAAGCCTCGCGTTTTGCCGTTGAACCAGACAGCACAGAAGGTCTTCAGGATTTTGGTTGAGGATTCAACTACAGGCGAGTGACTCTTTACCAATCGCAAAGATGAGCCGATTAGGGCTATCAAAAAAGGCTTTGCCGCCGCCTGCAGGAGGGCGGGCATTGAGAATCTCCGGCCATATGATCTGTGCCACACCTTTGCGACTCGCTTACTCGAACGAGGGGTTCATCACTTTGTGATTTCCGCCTTGCTCGGACATTCG
>JALYSR010000161.1 GCA_030854715.1 Acidobacteriota bacterium | reverse complement strand
GTCCCAGCAAGTCGTTTGAGACTGATAAGCCGAGATGAGCACTAAGGAAAATCCAACAACGGGTCCACGTTTTTTTGTGCTACGTCCGGCGATCAGAGAAATACTGGCGCGGGGTGATGCCGACGATGCGTTTAAAGTTGCGGCACAGATGGCTTTGATCAAAGAACCCGGTCTCAAGGGCAGTCTGCGAAAGTGAGGTTCCACTGCGAATTAACTTGCGCGCGTGTGCGATGCGCACCTGGGTTTGGTATTCATGCGGCGGAAACCTCGCACGGTTATGGAAAACGCGCAGCAGGTAGAAGGGACTCAAATTCGTCAGTGAGGTGAGCTGAGTCAACGATACATTCTCGGCGTAATGCGCCCTGAGATAGTCTCGCACGAGGCGGAGGTAAACATCTTCGCTGCCCGCTTTGCTTGTACGGCGCGCCGCGCGATAGTGCTTGTTTATTCGCGTGAGCAGGAGATCCATGGTCGAAAGAAACTCGGATTCCTGTTCAAGTGCTGAAATGTTTTGCTCGAGTCTGGGATGGAGATCCAGCAGGTTGCGAAAAAGAACCGGGTCATCAACGACAACTTTCGGAAAGTAGGAGGCGGTTAAGGTCGTGCATGTGACGTGGATAGTCATGAGTGGCGCGCGAAGCGTGCAGCAGTTCGAGGTTATCCAGATGCGGCAAGCGCCAGAATTTCAACTGCCAGTTGTGAGCGGTTTGCATAGCCAATGTAAGTTTGATTATAAGCCAGCGGGTGACCGGCAGCGCTCGGAACCAGGCAGAGGCCAGTGAGCGAAGGCAGAAGGCAGACAGCAGCTGGTGCCGTTACTGTTACTGCCCTTGTTACTTAATTAGTGTAATCTGCGAAATCTGCGGATTCAAAAATGATTGGATGGATTGGCACCATCGAAACCACTATTGACTTAGCTTCAGATTTCGCATAAAAGCGCCACGCGTTGCAGCAATCAAACAGGCAATCAAAACAGATAAGGAGTATCACGTATGAAAAAGTATCAACTCTGTCTCGTCATTCTCGCCCTGTTGGGCGTGGTCTCACTGGGCCTTGCTCAGACAGCTAAAAAAGCGAAACGACATGCCGGCTCTGGCCACGCGCCCGCTGCCCATGTGCTGGTTACTCCCGATCAGGTCAAGTGGGGCCCAGGTCCCCCTTCGCTTGCTCCCGGCGCGCAACTCGCCGTCCTGGAAGGTGACCCGTCGAAACCCGGCGTCCCGTTCGCGGTTCGAGCCAAGTTTCCCGATGGCTACCGAGTGCCGCCACACTGGCATCCGACGGATGAGAGAGTTGTTGTGCTTGAGGGTTCACTCGGGGTCGGCGTGGGAAACAAATTCGATGAGTCTGCGGGACACAAGTTGCCAGTAGGATCTTATGCGTCCATGCCCAAAGGGCTAAGACACTACGCCTGGGCAATCGGCGAAACTGTGGTTCAGATCTCAGGCGTTGGGCCGTTCGAGGTCAACTATGTGAATGCGGCCGACGATCCGCGCAAGGCGCCCAAGCAGTGAGCAGTGGGCAGTGGGCACAAAGCAGAAGGCAGAAAGCAGAAGTAGCTCGTCTCCTTATTGTTACTGCCGTTGTTTCTTATCTTTGTAATCTGCGTAATCTGTGGATACTTCGAAACTTGTTAATCGCCTCCTCAAGTACTTCAAGAGGCCTTTCGACCAGAGGGAAAAAATCATGTCTAAAAGCTTAGTGAGTTACGCCTTTGCAGCGGTAGTCGTAACGCTGGCGCTTCCATGCCTCGCCTCGGCTCAAGCCACCCGAACGTGGGTGTCGGGCGTCGGCGACGACGCAAATCCCTGTAGCCGCACCGCTCCCTGCAAGACGTTTGCCGGGGCCATCTTCAGAACAGTTATTGGCGGTGAGGTTGACTGTATTGACAACGGCGGATTCGGCGCGGTTGTTATCACCAAATCTGTCACCATCGACGGCACGGGTTGCCAGGCTTCAGCACTTGCGCCCGGCACAAACGGTATATTAATCAGCCTTACGGGACCAACCGACGCAGCAAAAACAGTGAGACTCCGGGCGCTTTCAATCAATGGACTGGGGAGCGGCTTAAATGGGATCAAGATACTAGCAGCGCAAAAAGTCATGATTGAAGACATGGTGATTGACGGGTTTGTCCAAAATGGAATTACCATCGACTCTCCCAATGCAAACGTCTTCGTGAAGCGGACTACGATCCGGAACATCTCGCAGACGGGAATTAACGTTTCAGCCACTATTCCGCCGGGCACCACGTCTCTGTGGGTTGACCAATGTTCCCTTCTAAAGTGCTTGATTGGTCTGGAAGTGCGCTCGAACACGAGTACCAGCCTTAGAGACACCACGTCAGCATTAGCCGGAACCGGTTGAAGCCTCCCAGATAACCCCTTCTCTTCAATTTCATTTTTCAAAACCTCTGAGGGAATTGCGTTATGCGGGCGAAAGCATACTCTTGCCGGTGTTAAGCTTTGTCAAGAGCACGTAAAAATATGTCAAGAGTTGTGAACTTATCAAACCATGGGGGACTCCGCAGATTCCGCAGATTAAGAACCGATACAACCAAATGAGTTGGTTTTCTACGCCGACGGCGTTGGATAACTTAGCCCAGGGTAACACCCTGGGAACGCTGAGCCCTGATGGCCCTTACGCTGAAAGCGTTGAATATTCGGTCGATTAGAGATGGCAGCGAACCCTTTCAGGGTGAGGCATTGAATCTGACTTCTGTCCCGGGGTGTTACCCCGGGCTGAGTTATCGAACGCCTTCGGCGTTAATTCAGTTCTACCGAACCTGAGCTTATTGCTGGCGCGTCTCAGGTGGGTTCCATTCTTGCCAAAATTCCATTCTATGGTTAGAACACATTCTGAGCCCATTACGTACTAAGATCCGTTGTCCGATCTGGGCTTTGGACGATGACCCAACGTTTAATAGGAAGATAACCCGTATGTGTCGAAACATTAAGACCCTGCACAATTTCAAACCGCCTGCGACGAATGAAGAAATCCGCGCTTCGTCGCTGCAATTTGTTCGCAAACTCAGCGGCTTCACAAAGCCGTCCAAGGCCAACGAAGTCGCTTTCAATCGCGCAGTGGACCAGGTGACGCAAGCAGCACACGAACTGCTTCAATCACTGGTCACAAATTCTCCTCCGCGGGATCGTGAAACGGAAGCGGCAAAGGCCCGTGCCAGGACGGCGGATCGCTTCCGATTGCCTGAGGCGAGAACCGCGACGTGAACCACTATCCACTGATTACACAGATTACGCCGATTAAAAATCAATACGGCCAAATGAGTTGAGTGGCGTCTTGTCTCATGAGCCAGATAAACTGTTGATGTTGTATGCGGCAGTCAGAGTGCAGCTGGATTCCTAATCCATGTAATCTGCGTAATCTGCGGATATCGCGTTGAAATGATTCTTCAGCAGAACATAGCTCAGTCGTTTCAGTCGCCGATCGTGCGCGTCTTGCTCGGTGCGATTGCGGTGGGGCTGCTCTACGTGCTCTGGAGGGAAGTGCGGAAGATTCCGGCGAAGCTGTTCACCCTCATGGCCACCGCATTCGTGGACATGCTCGGCCTGTTGATGATCATTCCGCTCCTCCCGTTTTATGTGAAGACACTAGGGGGCTCCGGCATCGATGTGCTGGGAATGCACTTTGGGATCGGGATCATCATCGGCTTCATCGTCGCGGCCTTCACCCTGGCACAACTGATTAGCGCCCCGATGTGGGGCCGGTTTTCTGATCGCGTGGGGCGGCGACCCACTTTGCTCATCGCGTTGGGCGCATCAGCGATTGCATACTTGATTTTCGGCTTCGCGCATTCGCTGCTGGTCCTTTTCCTCTCGCGCATTGTGCAGGGGGCGGGCGGCGGCACAGTCGGAGTGATTCAGGCTTACGTGGCCGACTCGACTGATCCGAAGGATCGCGCGCGCGCGCTTGGATGGCTCTCGGCAACAACCAATCTCGGTGTGGCGCTCGGGCCAGTGCTCGGTTCCTTTGCTATCAGGTTAGGCACGCGCGACTTGATGCCGGGAACGGGGACGATGCAGATGGGCCGCGCGGCGCCGGGAATCCTCGCCGCGGCACTCTGTCTGCTGAACATGATCTTCGTTGCGCGCTATCTGAAGGAGTCGCGTGATTTCAGTGAGCAGCATCAGGCAGGTGAAGTGGAACAGACTTCGCGTCAAGCCATCTGGCGCGTTATCTCGCATGCGAGCGAGCCTTCGTCGCGTCTTATCTGGCTCTATGCGATCGCCATCGGTGCGTTCCAGGGAAGTTTTTCCGTGCTCGCGCTCTTCCTGAACGCGCGCTTTCAAGTCACCGAACTGACCATTGGCTATTTCTTCATGTACGTCGGCGCCATCTCGGTTTTCGCCCGCGTGCTGCTGCTGGGGCGCGCGGTTGACTGGTTGGGGGAGGCGAATCTCTCTCGTCTGGGCATCGTGCTGCTGGCTGCCGGCGTTCTTGGGATGCCATTGTCGCGGAACCTGGGGATGCTGGCAATCGCGGTCGCGCTGATTCCTTTGGGCACGGCTTTTACC
>JALYSR010000246.1 GCA_030854715.1 Acidobacteriota bacterium | reverse complement strand
CGCACGTGATGGTGCCGGTGTCGCCCACGAAGGCGGCGACGATGTCCAGGTAGCGCTGCGACAACTGACGAAATCTCAACTCGCGAGTAGCCGGGCATCTGTGTTCACTCATGCGAAGCGAGATAACTATATATTATCCCGCTCGTGCTTGATAATACCGCTATAGGCGTATTATCTGCCTCTTGCGTGATAATACCGCTAAAGTAACATTATCCCGCCAGGCACCCTGTTTACGACCAAGAGGGTTGCGCCATGCATTGCCAAAATCTCCTGGATCAAGTTAGAACGAGTTGCACGAACCTGGGCGGGCTTGGAGTGCTAGTCCTTCGCAGCGCGCAGGCGGCGGGCGAGTGTGCGAATAACATGAGTGGCTATTGACGACTCTTCGTCGATGGCGTGGCGGAAAGCATCGCCATCCAGTCGCAGGACGCGCGTGCCCATTTTTCCGGCTCGCAACCTGGCAGAGCGGGGTGCAGGATCAAGCACGGCCAGCTCACCGATGAAGCCGCCTGCCTGTTCTCGGCTAACAAGCTTTTCACCTTCAGCATCAGTAGTGAAAACTTCAACTTCACCTGTGATCAAGATGAAGACTTCATTGCCAGACTCGCCTTCGAGGCACAGGTTCGCGCCGGGTGGAAACTCAGCTTCACGGCTGGCGCGTGCCAGCTCTGCCAGACCCTCAGGCTCGAGATCAGAGAACAGCGGAGTATTACGAAGGGCGATCATCTTCTCAACAGTGCTCAGTCCTACAGCACCACCAACTCGGCTCTCCGTGCTGGTGAATCTTTTAAGGTGATCTGCAGTCTCGCGCACAATCTCGTGCTCGTCTTTGCACATGGCCTCGAGCACCGAATCCGCGCCGCAGCGCTCGCTCAGGGCAAATAGGGCAACGGCGCGCACGTATGGGTCAACGCTATGCAGTCGGGCCTGCAGCACATCCGTGAGCGTGGGTAGAGAGGTTTCCAGGGTTACGGTTTCGCGATAAGCCGTGATAAGTCGTTCGGAGACCGTTGGCGGCAGACTATCACGCAGTTGCTCGATGACGGATTTGCGCAGAGCTTCATCAGAACTCCAAAGCGCCACGCGCAGCGTCGCTCCGCTGTTATCTGAGACGGCGAAACTTAGCCCGCGCATCAAGCTCTCGACGGCCACGGCCCGTCTGCGGAGCAACAGGTCCACCAGAAAACCGTGAGTAGGGGAAGGATGTATTTCCAGCGCCTTGATCGTCAACGCGGAACGCTCGATCGTTCGTAACTCTTCCCCCAGCTTCGCTGCCAGTGCAGTGGCGCCACCCAACAGCTCGTCAAGCACAACCATGTGCTCTGCTTTGGTCACAGCATACTCGGCGCGCAAGCGGACGATGAAAGTGTCGTCGGGGTCGCCCTGCGCCGTCAGCGCCTTTTCGAGAAAGTTCTGCAGCGCTCGTGAATAAGTGGCAAGTTGTAGACGCTTCTCAGCAGTGATGTGCCTGGAGGGATCATTCAAAAGGACGCGGTCCTCTTTCGCCAGCGCAGCCATGACCTTTTCATGATCCGACTTTTTGATCTGCAACTGGCTGCGCAGATGTTCCAGCAATTGCACCTCTTCGCGGGCGACAAAACCGTTGGCAATCACGTCGCGCACAGCATCCTGGTAAACCTCAAGCACTTTCGTAGCCGCTCGGTCGCTCTCGCGGGACCTGATGGTGTGAACCAGGAACGCGTCGCGCAAATTCTTTGGCGGGCGCATGTCGGTCCACTTCCAACGTTTGATAATGCTGCGCGCCAAAGTCTCCTCCGCGAAAACCCTCGATGTCCGGCGCAATCGCGCAACCAGAAAAAGCGTGGCTGTAATAACGACGATGATGGTCACGAGGTATGAAACGGGAAGGAAAGTAATTTTTCGTAACGACGGTTGTCCGGCGAAACTGTAAAAGATAATGAAAGCGGCGAAGGCTGCCAAACTCAACATCACATGGCGCACGTGCTTTGCATCAGACTCAGCATCTCGTCGCCCCAACCACCTCCCAATGAGAGGCTCGACAAACGAGAAGATCACCAAACTCATGAGGGCAAACAAGGCCAATGTCAGCACTGCAGCGACTGCTCGAGGCATGACTGGAAGAAAGAAGAGTCCAGCCGTTGCAGTGTCGTGACCGGGAAGAAAAGCGCGGTAGATGAGGCCCGGCTCATTTGTCCACCCACCTCCGAAGTAGTAGTCCCAGGTTCCCGCCTGCAGGTAATAGTAGAAATAGAAACCGAAGACAAGACCCGGAAACGCGAAGTACACAGCGCGCTTCGAGCTTAAGTTAATCTCTGTCCAGTAGCCATTCTCTTCGTTTATATCGGGACAGAATTGTTTGCAGGCCGAGCACTTCTCACATTGCGAGTTTTCCGTCTCGCGCAGACCGTGCGGTTCCGTGTAAATCTTTTCGATGAACGAGACGGGGCAGAAATGGTTACACCAGGTCTTGCCTGTGTAAGTTGCGCCGAAGATAAGGGCGGCCAGGGAAAGCGAGATGAAGAAGACCGAGATTGCAAGGCCGTCGCCGTTCGTAGCTATCAAACGTATCCAGAGCGAGAAGAAGAAAACCGCGAAGGCCACGAAATAATAGTTCGCTTCCAGCCAGTCAGAAGCCTTCCTGGTGCCGGGCCTTCTCAATCGAACAGGAATTTGCGCGAAGAAGGCGAGCGGGCAGATGCGACGCCAACGATGATAACCAACCAGTACGATGAAAAGCGGAAGCGCCGCCACGACCATCGTCCAGACAACACGTCCGGCGATTGCCTGAAAGAAATACGCGAAGAGCGGAAGAGCTATGAAGACAACCAGAGCAAACCACCTCACCGGCTCAACCCACCACTCCGGATTTGATTCACTGACCGGGTTTGAGACGACTGGCAAGCGCCGGCTGGTTGGATCAATTGTGGTAGTGGACGAGTTGGGGGTTGCGACGGCCATACAATTCGAATTAGAAGCTGCTTAGTGCTGCGAGTCAAACAAGACCGTCACGCGTTCTCGATCGCTCCTGATTCTCCGGTCGAAAAAATTGCTTTCGTAGCCAGTCTGAAGTTCGCCTTAGAAGAAGCGTCAGAAGTCATGGGGCTTGGATCAATTTCGGTCTTGCTGTTGATCTTCGCTGGAGGCGAGGTCGATGGGATGGCTTTCACCTCAAACGGCGACTGGTTTATTCGCCAACCAGGAGGAAAACGATGGGAAAACTCCCGGTACCACAGGCACGAAAGAAGGACCTCATAATTGAGGAACTGCCAAATGAAAGGCTGGTCTACGATTGGAAAAACAACCGGGCACACTGTCTGAACCAAACTACCGCGACCAGTTTTCTGGCGCGGCAGCTCACTTTATCGCGACGAGAAGAATGATGGTTCGTGATTAACGCTTAGACATGAAGTCTGTCCTGCCGTTTACAACCAGCCGAGGCCTTTTAATAACTGAAGAACAATAGCGACTGTATTAACGAGCGTCGCGAGCGCGATTATGGACGTCCACACGTTATAGGCCTTCGTATTTCTTTCCTGGCTCCTCCAAAACATTTCCTTACGATAATTGGCCGGAGTCCATTCCACATCCTTAATGCCATTGCGGTAGGCCACGAGTAGCTCCCTGTCAGTAAAATCAATTAAAGACTTCTTCTTGATGTCTGCCATATGATTACCCTTCCAATCTCAAATGATTTCTTATTGGTTAGACATATTGATGCGGACGGGGCCGTCCGCGTTCGCAGTAATCACACGATCTGTGCTGTTCGATTGGGGAGGCCTGGACTTGCCTGGAGACAAATCTTTTGCGTCCTAGGTGGCTTGTTCTTTGTGAGTTGCTTCGCTGTTCGGGTCGAAAGAATCTTCCTTCGCTGGTTTCTCCCCCATCACAACGCGCACGATGTGTGTTTGACCGTCATCGGCCAAGGGGACGCTGTTTCTGGATTGCATTGCCCCATCCAGTTCGACACTGGCAACGCCACGGCTGACCGCCAGAGGGTTTTCCACCTTTATATGATAGGTCGCGCTAGCTCGCCGGTAGGTGATTTCAAAGTCGCGCCACCACCTGGGAATGCACGGATCGACCTGAAGCCGCTGGCCTTGTAACTTGAAGCCCAGAATCGATTCCAATCCGGCGCGGTACATCCAACCAGCCGACCCGGTGTACCAGGTCCAACCGCCACGGCCAGTATGCGGCGGGACAGCATAGACATCGCCGACGGCTACATAAGGTTCAACTTTATATTTGTGAAGCCCGGCGCGTGTCGATGAGTGGTTGACAGGGTTCAATAGCGAAAAGAGTTCGCCCGCGCGTTCACCATCACCGAGAATTGCAAACGCGATCAAGGTCCACAGAGCTGCGTGTGTGTATTGTCCGCCATTCTCGCGCACACCGGGTACGTAGCCCTTGATGTAACCAGGATCAAGCTTGCCTCTGTCGAAAGGTGGCGTGAAGAGAATCACTAAACCGTCGCCGCGCCGAATTAAATACTCTTCAACTGCGGCCATCGCGCGCTGCGCTCGATGAGTTTCAGCGGCGCCGGAGATTACTGACCACGACTGCACGATCGAATCAATGCGGCATTCGTCATTCTGCACCGAGCCGAGTGGCGTGCCGTCATCGAAATAAGCGCGACGATACCAGTCGCCGTCCCAACCGTTTTCCGCCAGTGCCTGCTGTAGTTTCTCGAGATGATTGCGATAAACCTCGCCATGCGTCGTATCGTTTCTCGCATCGCAAAACGGAGCAAACGCCGCGAGCGTCGTGTACAGGAACCAGCCAACCCAGACGCTTTCGCCTTGCCCGAGATGGCCCACGCGGTTCATGCCGTCGTTCCAGTCGCCGGAACCCATCAACGGCAGGCCGTGTTTGCCGACCGCCAGGCTGCGATCAAGCGCGCGTATGCAGTGTTCAAAAACCGAAGCTGATTCTTGCGAGACTGCCGGCTGCATGTAGACTTCCTGCTCTTCCGGTTTCAGCAGCGGCTGCTCTATAAAGGGAACTACTTCGTCCAACACTGATACATCGCCGGTAATGTTGGCGTAAAAAGCGGCGACAAAGGGGAGCCACAGCAAGTCGTCGGAGAAGCGCGTGCGCACGCCGCGTCCCGTAGGCGGATGCCACCAGTGTTGCACATCGCCTTCCTTAAACTGATGACTGCTGGCCAGCAGAATTTGTTCGCGAGCAATTGCCGGGCTGCTGTAGACGAGCCCCATCACGTCCTGCAACTGATCGCGAAAGCCAAACGCGCCGCCGGATTGGTAAAAAGCGGTGCGCGCCCAGATTCGGCAGGAGAGCGTCTGGTAAAGCAACCAGCGGTTGAGCATTATGTCCAGTGCCGTGTCGGGTGTTTTGACCTCGATTGTACGCAGCAGATCGTCCCAGTGTGTGAGCACGTTCTCGAAGGCATCATTAACGCTACCTTGACTGGTGAAGGTTTGGATCAGCGACTGGGCTTCTTCCGTCGACGCAGCTTCACCTAATAGAAAAATGACTTCGCGGGCTTCATGCGGCGCCAGCTCGATGGTTGTCTGCAACGCAGCGCACGGATCAAGTCCCGCCCCGTCGCGACCAGCCAGACTAACTCGGCGCAAAGCCGCCGGACGGGCGAGAATCCCATTGCGTCCCAGGAATTCCTTCCGATCACAGGTGGCGCTGGAAACTTGCTCGTTCGTGGCTACGAAAGTAACGCGGTTGGCGAATTCGTTGTTAAATGGATTGCGCGCAAAGATGGTTGCGCGCGGCTGATCAATTTCAGTGATCACGTAGGGCGCCGAGGTGGTGCGTTGCACGCCGAGAACCAACTCGTTATATGACGTAATCGTCAGTCTTCGTTTCCTGTCGGTGCGATTGCGCAGGCGCAGGAGCGAGATTTTCACCGGCGCATCAAGCGGTGTAAACAACAATAGCTCCTGCGAGATGCCATGACTTGTATGTTCAAACACTGTGTAGCCCTGTCCGTGCCGGATCAGGTAAGGCTCAGCTTCGCGAATCGGCAAAGGCGTGGCGGACCAGAGAGTGCCCGTGTCTTCATCGCGCAGGTAAACAATCTCGCCGGGCGGATCGCTCACCGCGTCGTTGGACCATGGAGTCAAACGGTTCTCACGGCTGTTTATCGACCAGCTATAACCCGCGCCGGTTTCAGTAACCTGGAAACCAAAAGCGACCTTGTTCGCGATAATGTTAGACCAGGGTGCAGGCGTCCACTGTTCTGCGCCCAGCACAATCACATACTCGCGTCCGCCCTGATGGAAGCCGCCAAGGCCATTGAAGAAAGTTAGTTCAGGCGGAGCCACCGGGGGATCAGGATAAGTTTGCGAAGGCAGTCGCGGAATGAACGGCGCGGGCATCAGTTCCTCGACTCGAGTGCGCTCGATCTGATCTTCCAGCAGACCGCGTTCGGCAACGATGACGGCCCGGGCTACGGCGTGAAGCAAAATACGATCTGCTTCCGGCATCTGATCAGTGCGTCGGAGGAAGACGCCGCCCGGTTTGTCCTGCAAACCCCCAAGACCGCTGGTGCGAATCATCGTCTCCAACTCTCTTTGCAGCGATTGCAAATAGGTGGTGGGATTGTCGTTGAGAATCACCAGATCGATCTTCAGTCCCTTGTAATGGAGATACTCATGGCCGCGCACAATCTTGCGCACGGTCGGCAAGTCCTCGGCTTTGTCGATCCGCACCACCAGAATCGGCAAGTCGCCGCTGATTCCATAGGCCCATAGGCTTGATTGCGCCAGCGTATTGAGCGCGAGGACATGAGGGCGGGGACGCAAAGAAGGATCAGAATAAACTATCCGCGCCGCCAGACGTTGAAATAGGTGTGCCTCTTCCGCGTCAATATTGAGATGGGTCATCTCAACCTGCGCTTTGGTCCACGCCAGTCTCAACTCGCGCTCAAACGTATTGGGGTCGTGATATTTGTCGGCCAGCATTACCGCCTGCTCGCGCGAGCCTGCGACTATGGTGCTGAATGAGCAGCGCACAGTTTGATTCGGGGCAATTCGCACGCGACGGCGCAAACTAAACACCGGATCGAGCACCGCGCCGGTGGTATTTGAAAGTGGCCGGTCTTCCATGACGGCAATCGGATCGTTCGGGGTGTGACCGCGGCCCAGAAAGCGTCCGCGATCTGTTTCATACTGCACCGCGCCGACCAGATCGCCTTCAACAACCACGACGTGAATCCCCCAAATCTGTTCATCGGTGCTCGAACGTTGGCGACGATGGGCCAGGATGGCATTCTCTGCGGCAAAAAATTCTGTTTCGATGAATAGGTTACTGAAAGCCGGATGGGCGGCGTCGGCCTGGGGCGAGGCGAGCACCACTTCGGCATAGCTGGTCAGCTCAATCTCGCGGGTGCGCGTTGAATTGTTGGTTAGCGAAACGCGCCGCACCTCTGCGTTGTCCTCGGCCGAGACGACAACCTCCATGTGCGTCGCGATGCCGGCGTCGTTGCGCCAGAAGTCGGCTTTGTCTTCGGAAAATGCCACTTCGTACGACTGCGGTCGCTTGTTTATAGGTTGATAACTCGCCGACCACACCGCACCGCTTCGAACGTCTCTTAGATAAATAAAGGTGCCCCAGTTATCTCGGGTGACGTCTTCGCGCCAGCGGGTAACCGCATTAGCGCCGCAATTGGAATACCCCGACCCGGCCGTCGTCACCATGACGTTATATGTTCCGTTTGAAAGCAATTGCGTACGTGGCGTTCCGAGATCCGCGGTGTCATACACGCGCGTGATCATTCCCGGCGGCGTTTGCACAACACGGCCTGTCAACACTTCTTCGGCGCGCGGATGGGCCGCCGGCACGCCGATTGGAATGCGCTCCTGCAGGAGTAACTCAGTGGCCTGTACCGAAGGATCCGCATGAAAGCGCTTCTCCAGACGATCGTCGTGAATGACGTTGGCGAGTGAGACAAGACTCATACCCTGATGGTGAGTCATGAAGGCACGAATGATCACGCGCTTCTGATCCTGCGGCACTCGCTCAGCGGTGTAGTCAATCGACTCGTAGTAGCCGTAAGCGCCCAGAGCTCCATCTTTCTCCAAACGCCGCAGGTTATCTATTGAGGCCCGCGGATTGATCTCGGCCGCGAGCATCGTCGCATAGGGCGCAACCACCAGATCCTCAATCAACCCTCGCTTCAAACCCAAACCAGGCACGCCGAATGGACCATATTGATAGTTCAAATGAAGGTCGCGAACGTTGTATGCCGCTTCAGACACTCCCCACGGCACGCGGCGTTCGCGCCCGTATTCGATCTGCCGGTTTACTACTGTGCGGTAGGTTAGGTCGAGAAGGGTTCCTTCGTAATTGCGCATCACCAAAAGCGGCATCAAATATTCAAACATGGTGCCGGTCCAGGAGATCAGTGCGCGCCCGCCATCGACGGAAGTTAGCTGCCGCCCCAGGCGGAACCAGTGCTCCTGTTGCACGTCGCCTTTTGCGATTGCCACAAAGCTGGCGAGACGAGCTTCGGACGCAAGCAGATCGTAGTAAGAGTTGTCGGCGCGCAGCGCGGTAACGTTGTAGCCAATGGTAAATACCTTCCGTTCCGGATCCAGGAGAAACTTAAAATCCATCTGTTCCATGATTTGTTCGGAGGTATGGGCCAAGCGGCTCAATCGCGACAAGGCGTCGCCGGCTGTGCCAGCTGCTTGTTCCAGAGCTTTCGTCATCCTGGTGAAAGTTTCAGAAGAATCTTTCGCCCCGTTGGTTTGCAGAGCGGCCAGTTGGACCAGCGCGCCATCGCAAATCTCCGCCACTTTCGCCAGCGTCGGCACGGCGTGAAGCTGACTGGCGAGCAGCGGCCATTGGTTCTGGGTGTCCGGTTCGTAGGGCGCCTCTGCTTGAATCTGGGGTAGCATGCGGCCCCAGGGGGTGAGCGTGTCGGCATCGCGACGACAGGAACTCACCTGATGGTCGAGTGCTCCCACCCACCAACGCAGCTCCTTGAAGTTTATTTCTCCATGTTCGTGTGCCAGGGCGCTGATGATGTCTTCGATTTCAGCAATGTGTCGTGTAAGAGATTCAAATAGAAGGAACCACGACGGCAGGCCATCGCGTTCAGCAGATGAGACAAGTTTTTGACAGGCTTCGATCTCATCGCGCAGTTGGCTGACAGTAACTACCTCGGTGCGCTGGCGGAAACTACCGAGATTTCCGGCCTCGACAGAAATCGCATTAATTGTGTCGGCGAAGCCTTCAATGATTCGCTCGTCAAAAAGCTTCGTGTCCGGTAGCTCGATGCACGCTTGTTTCAATGCAATGAGATGGCCGGCCATATTTCCGCTATCGACGGTCGATATATATTGCGGCAACAGAGGTTGAAGGGTTTTCGTATCGTACCAATTGAAGAAGTGCCCGTGGAAGGATCCCAGATTCCGCAGGGTTGCGAAGGTCAACTCAATTCGTTCGAGAAATTCCAACGTGGCGATATAGCCCAGATCATGAGCTGAGGAGGTGGCGAGCAACAACAATCCAATGTTGGTTGGAGAAGTTCGATGCGCAATAACGGGCAAAGGATCTTCCTGAAAATTATCCGGCGGCAGCCAGTTGTCATCTGGGCCCACAAATGCTTCGAAGAAACGCCAGGTCCGGCGAGCTATGGATCGCGCAAACCGCCGGTCCTCAACGCTCACCAACTTGGGCTCCGGCTTGCGCACTATGCTAACCCAATAAGCGACCACGGGCGAAAGCAGCCATGCCGCCAAAAACGCGCCCATTACTCCAAGGGCAGCCGGTTTTAGGAGAACCGTCAGTACCAACGTCCCGAGCGCGAGCAACTCGGCGGGCAACATGAACCGGAAAAAGCCCACCAGATCATGTCGTGCGGCTTTTTCCGCATCAGCCGCGGTGACCCATTCCAGCAACTTCTTTCGCGAAAATAGTTTTCGATAAATCGTGCGGACTATGGCATCAGTCATCAGGTAAGCCTGATGCGGCAGAAACATTATCGACAACGCCACCTGAGCAGTGTTGGTTCTAACGTCGCCCCAAACACTCCAGAAGTGGCTGGACCAGGGAATTCCGAGGGGATGAATCAACAAACTGGTGGTAACGTGAAGATAGACAGGAAAAGCGATCGTGAGAACGACGAACAGACTCCAAAGAAGCGCTGAGCCCGGGAAAATAGTCCAGGCGGCAACCAACCAGAGAAACATCGACGGCGCGACTAAACTGCGACGCAAGTTATCGAGAATCTTCCAACGCGAGATCAGCGGGAGCGGGTTGTGGGTGTTCCGTCTACCGGCATCCGGGACGGTCGGAAAGAGCCAGGGAAGAATCTGCCAATCGCCCCTGGTCCAACGATGCTGCCGCTTGGCATAGGCGTCGTAGAAGGCCGGATACTCATCCAGCAGCTCGATGTCGGTTATCAGTGCGGCCCGTGCAAACAGCGACTCAAAAAGATCATGACTAAGCAATGCGTTTTCCGGAACGCGGTTCGCGAGCGCGGCTTCAAAGGCGTCAACGTCATACAGGCCTTTGCCGGTGAAGTTCCCTTCCCCAAATAAATCCTGATAGACGTCGGAAACGGCCGTCGTGTAGGGATCAATTCCTGTGTTACCGGAAAAAATGCGGGCAAACTTCGAGCGGGAAGCACTGCGGAGTGAAATACTCACACGCGGTTGCAATATGCCGTAGCCATAGGTAACTCGATTGGAGGTTGGATCGAGTTTTGATCGGTTGAGAGGATGGATTGCGGCCCCGACCAGTTTTCGCGCTGCGTCGCGCGGAAGCTGCGTGTCGGAATCAAGCGTTATAACGTAACGAATTCGCGACAGCAGTTCATCCTCAGCCGTATTCACTATGAAGCTGGTGTCGCGCGCCCCGCGCAGCAGCCGATTAAATTCTTCCAACTTGCCGCGTTTTCGTTCCCAACCCATCCACCTGTCTTCGCCGGCGTTCCATTGCCGGCGCCGATGAAACAGGTGAAAGCGTAGCGGTTGCTCTTTGCTGTGACGACGATTGAGTTCCTCTATGCCACCTCTGGCCACCTCCAGTAATGGAACATCATCGGGAGTTTCCTCGGCATTCGCGTCCGGGAAATCGCCCAGCAAACCGAAATAAATGTGCGCATCCTGGTTGGCAAGAAAATGGACCTCAAGTCTTTCAATCAGCTCGTTGACCTGCGACTCGCTCGAGAAAATAGTCGGTACAACGACCATGGAACAGGCCTCTTCGGGAATACCCGTAGCGGTCTCCATCCGCGGCAACAACCGCGGCGGGAAAAAATGCGTGACGTCCCAGTTCAGCACACTCAAAGCGAGATCACTCGCAGGGATGAGTGCAAGGAGGGCCGTCGCGGTAAGCAGTAGCCAACTCGTATTGGAAAGAGCGATCTCGCTGAAGTCCCACTCGCCATTAGCAGCAGTGCCCGAGGCAACAACCGTCATCGCGATCACCAACACAGCAATTACCAGAAGAGTCAACAACGTGAGCGTGCCGAGGTACACGGCAGTCGAATGGCGGAGGGCAAAACGGCGCAGACTTTCTCCAAATGCGGGACGATAGGAAAAGTGGGTTTCTAACTGGGCCAGGCCGGAATCGACAAAGTAGTAACCAACATGTAACTCAGGGCCGCTCTCTAAAGATTTTGGAGTTTCAATTTTTCCGCCGCTCTCTGGAACGCCTGCGTCATTGTCACTTGCCTTCGAGTCGGCGACCGTTCGAGTGTTCTCAGCGGCCCCGGCTTTGCCCGCGTCTTCCGCCAGCTCCACGGCGGCCCGTGCGACGTCCAGCTCCCTGGACCGCGTTCGTTTACTGATTCTTTCAATTACGTGGCGGTAGCGATCACGCGTCGCAAACTCCATCTTCGAATATGCGCGGGCAGGATCTTCACCCAGCACTGGCTCGATGAGGCTGACGCTTTCAAAAAAATCCCGCCAATCAAGCGTGGAGAGCAGGCGCATGCTGGTGATGATGTTGCCAACCGTCACCTGCGTCGCAGCCTGACGTTGATGTTCAGCGTGAATTACCTGCTCAATGCTTGTGTGCCGCCGGGCCAATTCCTTTTCCAGCCACTCCGTCACCGGCATGACCGCTGGATCCTGATCACGCAGGCGCTGGGTCAGTTGGACCACGAAAGACTGTGGTAAGTTGTCCCGTTTTCCCAGCCGGTCAGCAATCAGGGGAACCAGAGCCGCGGGTTGCCGTGAGGCGAGTTCCATCAACTTATCCGCGAGCTTGTCGGCCTGCTCGCGTTCTTCGCGCGCGCTTACAATGATTGTGGCAAGTCTGCGGAGATTTTCTACGAGCGCCAGTCGCAAAGTGATGGCGACGGCCCACAACTCACCGATTGAAAGCGGAGCGATGGTTTGGTAGGCCGCAATAAAGCGGCGCAGGGTCTGCGTGTCGAGCCGGCAGTCGGTGTGAGCGATTAGCTCAAGGGCGACCGCGTAGATTCTCGGATAATCTTTGAGTTCGCCTTCCGCGAGCTTCGGTAGCTCGTGGTAGTAACTCTTTGGCAAGTCTTCGCGAATCTCGCGCAGTTGTTCTTCAACGATATGAAAATTGTCGACTAGCCATTCTGCCGCGGGGGAGATCGCTCGGCCTTTTCGAATTGATTCGACGAGAGTTCGATAAGCAGCGACAAGTTTGCGGCCGTTATCTTCGAGACGCGGCAGAAGTTGAGCACGGCCTTTTTTTGTGACTGTCTTATGTTCGGCGGCTAAGGTTTGCGCGTACTGCTCGAGGCGCTCGACGCTGAAAATCTCGGCTCTGAGCGGCTGCTCATCGGCGAGGTTCCGCGTCTTTACAATCTTTGCCGACAGTGATCCCAGGAACTCACTCATGGTGCTCGTTCATAACGTTGGCTACAAAGTGCCGTCTTCCACATTCTGGTTACATTTATTCGGTTGCCATTTAGGTTCCCTCTAGATGCAAAGTTGAACGTGTCGAAAGCGGATTGAATGCTTTTCAGAATATCATGATTCCAATTGGCTCTTTAGGAACTTATGTGGGCTTCAGACTGTCCGTAACCTGCTTCGGTGGTTCACATTAAAGCAGAAAGCCTGTATGTCAATTTGAAGATAACCCTCACTCAGTTTGACTAGTGCCGTGACCGACCTTGACTCCTTCTCACTTGAATCCAACCTTTTCGGCGATTTTGGGTGAAATCGTTAACCATTCAGGTGGGAACAAGACTTGCTGAGTCAACCCGCACCTAGCTTGGGAGGGGTCTATCCTGAGCTTAACGCCGGTAGCTGACAGTCTAAAACGGACTCCTTGAATAACTTGCAACCCGACATAAATAGAATCAGAAATCGTTACATGCTCTCGGTGGCACTAATTGGTGGCGCCGTGACTGCGCTGTGCGCCTATCGTCTACCAGTGGCGCAGCTCGATTTCAAGTTCGTCGCTCTGCTTGTAATCACGATTTTGATTGGCTCACGAATAACTATCAAGATCCCTGGAGCCCGCGGTCAGATTTCCGTTTCTGACACTTTTGTTTTTCTCGCGATGCTGTTGTTTGGAGTGGAAGCAGCGGTGCTGCTGGCGGCGGCTGAGGCGCTTTGTTCTTCGGTCCGTTTCAGTAAGAAGGCCAACGTGCTGTGCTTCAACACGGGTGTGATGGCGGTCTCGACCTTCATCACCTCCTCGACTTTGTATACGGCGTTTCCGGTCATCAACCTGCGAGGAGGTTCGCCAAACCTAATCATCGCTTTGTGTGTGATGGCGTTGCTGCAATATGCGTTGAATTCTACTCTGATTGCATTAGGCGTGGCACTGAGTGCGCGCCAGAGCGTTTGGCAGATTTGGCGGACGAACTTTTTGTGGACTTCGTTAACTTATTTTGCTGGCGCTTCCGGAGCGGCAGTCGTCGGACGTCTCAGCGAAAATCTGGGAGTTTCCGCTTTCGTTGCCACCGCTCCCATCCTTTTCATCGTCTACTTCACCTATCGAACTTATCTCTTGAACGTTGAAACCTCCGCCGCGAAAGCAGAACAGGCGAGAATTCACGTCGATGAGCTCAATCGCTATATCGCAGAACAGGAACGAATCAGCAAGGCGCTGGTCGAGAGTGAGGAACATTTTCGAAACGCATTCGACTATGCCGCCATCGGCATGGCCCTGGTGTCGCCGGATGGGGATTGGCTGCGCGTAAACCGTTCGCTTTGCGAAATTGTCGGCTACGCAGAAGCGGAGCTGCTCATATCAAATTTTCAGGCCATCACCCATCACAATGATCTGGGACAGGATCTGGCTGAGATTTATCGCATGCTCGGCGACGAGATACTTACCAGCCAGTTGGAAAAACGCTACATTCATAAGTTGGGCCACGATGTGTGGGTGTCCAGCAGCGCCTCCCTCGTTCGCGACACACAAGGAAATCCCCTCCACTTCATCTTTCAGATTCAGGACATCACCGAACGCAAACGCGCTGAAGCCGCAATTCAAACCCTTTCGCTTGCCGACGAGTTGACTGGACTCTACAACCGCCGCGGCTTCGTTGCGTTTTGCGAGCAGCATGTAAATTCTGTTCACCGCACCAACAAAGGCCTGGCCATCGTTTACGCCGATCTCGACGGACTTAAACAAATCAACGATTCTTTTGGTCACAAAGAAGGCGACCGCGCATTAACGAAGACTGCGGAACTACTGAAGGAAACGTTCCGGTCCTCCGACGTGCTGGGCCGTTGGGGCGGCGATGAATTCACTGTGCTGGCAGCTCTCGATCCGGAGGGCTGCGTTGAGAGTCTGGTTTCCCGTCTAGAGAAGAAGTTCGAAAGCTATAACGCGCTGAACCACGTTCCTTATAAACTTTCGCTTAGTATCGGCGTGGCTGAGCTTAAATCCGACGGTACGCAATCGATGGAAGATCTCATGGCGCGTGCGGACGCGGCGATGTATGAAAACAAGCGCAGAAAGAAATCCAATAGCCAGGTGTGGCAATCTGAGTCCCGAATCTCAACAATGGCCGTAGCATAGGACGAGAAAATTTCTAACAACGACCAGGACGGCAGGTTTTTATGACCTGCCGTTTTGTTTTTGGGACACGGGCCAGGTAAGGCCGCCTCTTCTGCGTTTTGTAGTATTCTTGCGCAAATCATGGGTCTCCGCGAAAAATCAATAGAAGCAGAACCACCGGAATCGTCTGCTCGCTGGCGGGCCCTTGTCTTACTGTCACTGGCCGAACTTCTCGGGATGTCGCTTTGGTTCAGTGCCTCCGCAGTGGTGCCTGCATTGAGAACGGAATGGAACCTAAGCGACTCGAGTGTTGGCTGGCTAACGATTGCGGTCCAAATCGGTTTTGTCTGCGGCACTTTGCTGAGTGCGTTTCTGAACCTGCCCGACGTCATACCGGTACGGTTTCTTTTCGCTGTTTCCGCGCTTGCCGGCGCCTTAATGAACGCGGCTTTTGGCGCCTATGCTCACTCCGCCTCGGCGGGCATCGTTTTGCGATTCCTCACAGGAATGTTTCTCGCCGGCGTCTACCCGCCGGGAATGAAATTAATGGCGACCTGGTTTCAGCGCTCGCGCGGGATGGCCCTGGGCGTGCTAATCGGAGCGCTCACGTTGGGAAAAGCTTCGCCGTATCTGGTCAACGCTATTGGTAGCTCCAACTGGCGCCAGAACATTCTCTTCATTTCATTGCTTGCCATCATCGGCGGTCTCATCGTACTTCTCTTCGTTGAGGATGGCCCACATTCAATGCCCGCCGCTCGCTTTAACTGGAAGCAAGCTATCGTTGTGTTTAAGAACCGCGGCGTGCGGCTGGCAAGCTTTGGCTACTTCGGTCACATGTGGGAACTCTATGCGATGTGGGCGTGGGTGCCTGTGATGATTCGCGCCAGTATGGCGGTGACGAAAGCCTCGCCGATACCAGTGGAGGTTGCTTCATTCCTGGTGATTGGCTGTGGCGCAGTGGGCTGCGTGGTTGCAGGGCTGATCGCGGATAGAGTAGGACGCACGGTCGTAACTTCGTGGGCTATGGCGATCAGCGGCAGTTGTTGTCTACTGATTGGTTTTCTCTTTGGCGGCAACCCATTCCTGCTACTTTTGGTCGCGGCAATCTGGGGAGCAAGCGTTATAGCTGATTCCGCTCAGTTTTCAGCTTGCGTGACTGAGCTTGGCGACCCGCAATACGTCGGAACCGCGTTGACGGTTCAAACCTCTGTCGGCTTTCTGCTGACAAGTTTCTCGATCGAGTTGATACCTTATTTTGTCAGACACGTCGGTTGGCGATACGCATTCGCGGTTCTGGCGCCGGGACCGTTGCTGGGAGTGATAGCGATGCTGCGTTTGCGCTCTTTGCCCGAAGCGGTGAAGATCGCGCAGGGACGAAGATGATCAGGAGCCAGAGATCAGAGGTCAGAGATCAGAAGTCAGCCGCCAGAGGACAGATCTCTGACTTCTGATTTCTTGGCGCTCTTGGAGTCCTGGCGGTTAAATACACATGATGGCCGACCCTGAACTGAAGCAACGAGTTCGCAAAATAATTCGCTTGCTAAAGCGTGCGTATCCGGACGCGAAGTGTTCGCTGAATTATTCAAACCCTTTTGAGTTGTTGATTGCGACAATCCTTTCAGCACAATGTACCGACGTGCGGGTAAACATCGTAACTCAGGATCTCTTTCGCAAATATCGCAAGCCTGAAGACTATCTGAAAGTTTCTCCGAGGGAGCTCGAGAAAGACATCCGCACCACAGGTTTTTTCCGCAACAAGACTAAGTCGATTCAAGGCACCGCAAAAGTGTTGACGGAACAATATGGCGGCAAGGTTCCGGAGACGATTGAAGATCTACTAGAGCTGCCCGGTGTGGCGCGGAAGACTGCGAACGTAGTGCTCGGCAACGCGTTTGGGGTGATTTCGGGGGTGGTTGTCGATACGCATGTGACGCGCCTGTCACACCGGTTGGGGTTGTCAGCAGAGAAGACGGCGGAAAAAATTGAACAGAACCTGATTGCGATTGTGCCCAAAAAAGATTGGGTGATTTTCTCTCATTTGCTTATAGCCCACGGGCGCGAGATATGCAAAGCCCGCAATCCACTCTGCGCCGAGTGCGTGGTAGAGAAGCTTTGCCCGTCGTCTTACCTGAAAACCGGCGTAATGCCCGGAAGCTAAGGAAGTTTTCCTCCCTTCTGGCAGATAGCGGCAAACGTCGCTAGAATGGCCCCGTTCCCTGATTCTGAATTCGACGTGTTAAGTCCTGCCGTGCAGCATGCCCTTTATTGCCGACTCGCATTTAACTTTGCAAACAAATGAGCGTCCTCCGGAAACGGTGACGTTTCAAGTAGAGATTACACGGGTGGCGGGGGCATGAGCTATCGCTTTCCCTGGCATCGACTCTCAGACGAGCATCTGCTCGACCTGCGAATTTGCGATCTTGCGCTCAAGATTAAAGGCTCCTTTCTCGAGCCTCACATCAAACGCCTTTACAGTGAACTGAATGGGCGCGGCATCCGGTTTAAGCCGCACGTGTGGTTGTCGGAAGAGTGGTTTTCGCCAGACGGTGTTCCCGGCATTGCCATTCCTTTCTATCTCGCGCATCCGCGCTTGATGAAACTCGAACGCAAGCAGATGTTGGAAGTCGAGGGCGGCACAGACACCGAGTGTTTGCGAATTCTTCGTCACGAGGCCGGTCACGCGTTAGACACTGCTTTCCGTTTGCATTTCAGGCGGCAGTGGCGCGAACTCTTTGGTTCCTTTGCGCAGCGCTATCCGGATTTCTACAAACCAAAACCGAAGAGCCGCAAGTATGTGTTGCACCTGCCGGCGTGGTACGCCCAGGCGCATCCGGCTGAAGACTTTGCCGAGACGTTTGCAGTTTGGTTGACACCACGTTCGCGTTGGCGGCGCCGGTATAAAGGTTGGCCTGCACTTCATAAGTTGGAATACATTGACGAGTTGATGAATGAACTGGCGGGAACGAAACCACGAAACCGAACGCGCACCAAAGTTGAGCCAACTTCGGAGATACGGATCACCCTGCGCGAGCATTACCAGCGAAAACGAGAAAAGTATGACTTCGATTGGCCCGCGGTTTATGACCGCGATCTGCGCCGCATATTTTCCGACGATCCCCGGCATAAAGCGCGACCCAGCGCCGCGAGTTTCCTCCGCAGCGTGCGTCGTGAAGTGCGACAGATCGTTGCCGAGGGAACCGGTGTTCACCAATACACCATCGACCATGTTCTCCAAAATATGATCGATCGTTGCAAAGATTTGAAGCTGCGCGTAGCGACGCCCACCAGAGAGGCGCGCCGGCGCGTAATGATCGTTTTGACAGTTCAGGTAATGAATGTGCTGCATTCGGGTTATCATCGCATCGCCGTATGACTTCTGAGCGGAAAAAAAAGAAATCGGTAACCTTCGAACCGAAGAAGAAGTTGCGGATAATTGTCCTCGTTCACCAGGACCTCGTGCCTCCCGACTCGCTCGATGGCTTGACCGAAAAAGAAAAGATTGAAATAAAAACCGAGTACGATGTTATTTCAACTCTCAAGAAGATGGGTCACGACGTCTACCCGATCGGCCTCTATAACCAGTTGAATGTAATTGGCGACGCCTTGATGGAGCACAAGCCCCACATCGCGTTCAATCTGCTGGAGGAATTCCATGGCTATCCGCTTTACGACCAGCACGTCGTCAGTTATCTCGAACTGATGAAGCAGGCTTACACGGGCTGCAATCCACGCGGTATGACCCTGGCCCACGATAAAGCGCTGACGAAGATGATCCTCGCATATCATCGCCTTCAGGTTCCCGGCTTTGCCGTGTTTCCCATGAATCGAAAGGTGCGGCGGCCAAAGCGCTTGAAGTTTCCCTTGTTGGTGAAGTCGATTAGCGAAGAGGGATCGGTGGGAATTTCACAGGCGTCTGTAGTTCACGACGATGAAAAACTGACGCAGCGCGTCGAATTTATTCACCGGCAAAATAAGACCGCCGCCATCGCCGAGCAATATATTAAAGGACGCGAGATTTACGTTGGCGTGATCGGAAACCAAAACATTCAGACCTACGCGCCCTGGGAGCTGGTGATGGAAAAGCTGCCCGAAGGATCAGAAAACATCGCCACGCTGAAGGTTAAGTGGGACCCCGCCTACCAGGAAAAAGTCGGGGTGGCAACGCGAGCCGCAGAACTCACTCCGGAACAGCACAAAACGCTGGAACGATTGTCCAAGAGAATCTACCGCTACCTTTTCCTCAGCGGCTACGCGCGAATGGATTACCGCTTGACTGAGGAAGGCCAATTCTATCTGCTGGAAGCTAACCCTAACCCACAGATTGCCGAAGGCGAGGATTTCGCCGACTCCGCCGCACATAGCGGTTTACCTTACGATCAGTTACTCCAGAAGATAATCACCGTCGGACTGAATTATTTTGCAGCCACACAGGGCACTTGATCGTTTTAGAGTAGCCGACCGGAAAAGGCCTCGAATTGCGTCTGTTTCCACTTAACCGAAACAGAAAGGATATTGCCCTTGACGCCAGCGCTCACACTCTTATTTGCGGTCACTCTCTATCGTAATATGCGTGGTAGTTCACATCCCACTCGATAGACTCGTGACTTCACATTGACTGATTATGTTGGAAGACGGAACATTCCTGACGAATTACCCTTTTCAAACATTCTCTTTGACAATATTCAGTGTGACCTCTTTTGGTTCGCCTTGTTCCGATCAAGTGTGATTCGTCACAAAACAGTCACATTGCCTCTTGTTCCGAGGGCCTTACTACAACTAAACTCTGTCTTGCCTCCCAGCAGTACCCTCCTCATCCAGATTGCAAGGCATAAAAATTTAAGGAGAAAGTTCCCCTGTGCTTTTGAAAAAACTGTTCCCCTACACGCTCGCGGCCTGCTTCGCCCTGGGCCTATTGCCCGCATCAACCGCAGCGCAGACCGGCGAAACTCGCAGCCGCCTGGTAGCTCAAAAAATCGAAACTCTTAACCTGTCTGCTATCGATGATGACCCAGTCATCATTTCGCTGGCTTCGGCGGAAGAGATGAAGCCGGCAAAATCTTTGGCGAACAAGAGCGGAATTAATTCTCAATTCCGACAGTTAATCACTGCCGCGATTGACGAGCGGCTGGGTGCGCGCTACGTTTGGGGAGCCACCGGACCGTCTGCCTTTGATTGTTCCGGATTTGTTTGGAGCACTTTCAAGTCGGCAGGCATTGACTTTGAAAGAGGCAGCGCTCGCACCCTCTGGGCTCGTTTCAGCGCCCCCGCTCCGGAAGAGAAATATAAGTTTGGCACGCTGGTTTTCTTCAGCGGGCTGGCTCACATAGGCATCGTCGCAGATGAACACGGCTTCTATCACGCCTCGCGGCATCATGGCGTGGTCTATTCGCCCTTCAACGAATACTGGAACTCGCGCATCGATGGGTTTCGTAAGGTTCCGGTGATGGCGCCGCCTACCACTGACTAGATTTTTCGCTTATCTATAATAAAGACGCCGCGCTTGAGTTTAGCGCGGCGTTTTAGTTTTGCATCTGTGCGGACGCTCAATATCCTCTCGTACCGTCCAGCGACGGCCGGATCATTTCTCGCTGGATGACACTGGAACAAAACCCGCACGATGATCTTCATCCCGCGCCGCCCAAACTGCGACGATCTTATCTATGGCAACGAAACACATTTTGTGATCGTCATCCTTGAGATGCAACACTCCTTCTTCAACCATCACTATTTCACCGCGCAGACTGGAAGCTCCTCCACAGAAGATATCCACCTTTTTGCCCGTCATTTTTGCTAAAAACTCCTGCATGCGTCCTGCCTATGCCTTTCATTTCCCATTCGCGAATGTGATCTTCACCAGCGGGATCACGTCAGGATCATCCTGTTGGGTCCGTTCAAATTGTATCAGGTCGTAGTAGGCGCATCGCGAGGTTGTAGGAAAGTCGCGACAAGTGCCGGGTCGCGCATTGTAGATTGTGCATTTGCGCGTTTCCTGATTCAGAAACATGCAAGCCTGGCCGAATAACTTATCCGCTCGCCGCCTGAGAATTCGTTCTTTGCCATACAACTTCGTGAAACGCTGGATGGCGACTTCAGGTAGCACACCGTAATGCGCCGCCAGTCGCCTGATGTCGCGCGGGGTAACCTGGACGCGGTCATAAATGGAACAGCAGTATGCGACACATTTGTCGCAGTCATACTTCAAAGCCTTGTAGCCATTTCCTGTTAGCCCCATGTCCGTTTATACCTCGAATAGTTTCAGACTTGCTGCAACAGCAAATCAACGCCTCTTCGATTTCTTGTACTCAGAGAGCAGCAGATCCATAAACTCGCCGCGGCGATCGTAAAGACGCTTTGGCTCGCGAATCGCGTGCTTCGCTAGAGCATAAGCCGTAATGATCGGAAGCGCCACTGTGGAATCGACATAACAAACAACCGCATCGGGCAAACGATCGGGATCGACCTTGCCCCACGAAACAGCTTCGCCCGGAGTTGCTCCCGAGAGTCCACCAGTATCGGGCCGAGCATCGGTCACTTGTAAGAAATAATCGTGACCGCGTTCGTCGATACCAAGCACCTCTTGTATCTGCGGCTCAGTCTGCAGGAGGAAGTTTTTCGGCGAACCTCCTCCGAGAATGAAACAGGCCGAGCGGCCTCGTTGGCCCTTAACTCCACCTTTGCCGCGACCCGTTTTTCCGTTGCCTGTGCCTCTACGCTTCGCCGCTAGCACAATCGCCGCGGTTTCATTAACGTCCAACGATGGATCAAACGCCAGTTTGTTTCCCTGTAGCGCTTTCGCGGCGACGTTCATGCCAATGGAAGAATCGCCCGGAGATGAGGTGTAGATTGGCACCCCATATTCGTAGGCCACTGCCAGCAGCGACTTGTCTTTGAGGCCCAACTTGCGCTCGCGTTTGTGGACGTAGCGCCCGGCCAGGTAGTGAAACTCCGCTGTTGACATTGTCTTTTGAAACTCTTTGCCGGCGATTATTTTGCGAAAGAAAGCGTCGGTATCGAGCAGCACGGAGTAATCAAAGAAGATATCGTAGATGCGAACTACCTCCTCCTCGCGCAAAACGATGTCGGAGATTTGCGAATTGCCTTCGCGCATTTCCAGACCAATGCCAAAGTGCGTGTCGTGATAGAGATTTGCGCCGGTCGAAATAATCCAATCGACAAAACCCGCTTTGATTAAGGGAATAAGCGCGGACATCCCTAAACCTGCCGGCGTAAGCGCCCCGGTAATCGAAAGACCAACCGTCACATCCGGTTCAAGCATCTTCCGTGTAAACAGCTGACAAGCTTCGCGCAGCCGGGCGCCGTTATAAGCGATAAACGCCTCGTCCACGAGCTCGGCCAGATTGGTGTTGGCTGTAATTGGCGCCGGATCGATTCGTCTGCCTTGCAGGAACTTGCTGGTTCGTTTTGCCATCCGGTTATTGTGTTCGTACGAACTTCTTTCTTGTGTCAATCTAAGTCGTTTGGCTCATTTCACTTGAATTCGCATTGTCGGCTCGCTTCACCAGCAAACGGCCGATCCGTCGTTCATCCGCCTCCAGCACTTCGACGTCGAGGCCGCGAAAAGTCAGCCGCTCGCCGGTCTGCGGCACTTTGCCCGATTCGTTGATAACCAGGCCGGCAATCGTCGTGAAGTCGTCAGCCTCAATCTCCATGTCGAAGAGACGTTCAATCTTGCCGATTTCGGTAGACCCGAGCACCTCATAACATCCTTCACGTTGTTCGACGATATCTTTCAGCTCCTCGCCGGCTATGTCTTCGTCTTCGATCTCACCGACGATTTCCTCCAGTATGTCTTCAACCGTCACCAGCCCGGAAACGCCCCCATACTCATCAATCACCATCGAGAGCTGAACGTGCGCTTTCTGCATTTCTTCAAGCAACTCAGCGACTGGCTTTGTCTCGGGGACAAAATAAACCGCGCGCACCAGCGCCGCCACTGGCCCATCTTCGTTTCCTTCCGCCCAGCGCTGGAGCAGGTCCCGCACATAGATCAATCCCTCTACATTGTCGATTTGATCACGGTACACCGGCAGCCGTGAATACTTTGATTCAACCATTACGTCTCGCGCCTCTCGAACCGTCGCGCTGGCAGGCACGGCAACAATGTCAGGCCTCGGGGTCATCACTTCGCTTACACGAGTGTCGCCAAACTCAAGTATCGAATGAATCAGCTCGCCCTCTTCCTCTTCGAGTATCCCTTCGGCTTCTCCCACATCAATGAGGGCCTGGATATCGTCCTCCGTATCCTGTTCTTCCTCTTCGTCGCCGTTGGTCAGTTCCTGTTCTTTGCGCGAGCGGTCAAATAACTTGTGGAAAGGGTCGGCGGCAAAAGCCATTAACGGCAGGAAGGGACGGATTATCGGCAACAGAAACAGCAGCGTTCCTTCGGGGTCTCGGGTGGAGATGAAAAGTGGGATTAACTGTCGAAAGACACCAGCCAGCACCAAACCGGCGAAGAGTCCAACTAGTACGAACCGATCCTCCAAAAACAAACTAAGGGAGATCGATGTGACAAGGACAGCAACCACTACCAGCAGGATCTGAATCGTTGCGGAGAGGGCGAAGCTAAACCTGGGCCGGTTCTCAAGGACCTGCTTCAGCAATTCTGCCGAACGTAGTTTGGACCGCTCTTCGGCTTCGGTAATCAGACGCCGCAGGCCAACGTCGCTCAACTGCCCAAAGGCCATGTCGACCGTGGCGAACAGCGACAACACAACCACCAGCAGGAAAGTTAGAATGAGCTCAATCTGCATTTATTGACGGTAAATAGTAAATCGTAAATGGTGAATAGTTAAACCGCGTTCGGTCAAGACTACAATTTTCCATATCATTTGACAGTTCTCATTGGTCATTTGGGAAACGACTCCGAAGACCCCTTGCTGCTTTGCTCCGGCTGCGACAACAACCAGGCTTCAAAAGACAACCTGGTCGCTACCGCTCCCGGTTCTGATAAGAACGGAGTTTTCAAAAATGGCAAATGCGAAATGTCAAATGATATATGGAAAATGTTCTCTGCTTCTAGATGCCAAGCTTCCGTCTCAGACGCAGCTCCAGCGCATTCATCTGACCATTGTCGCTCGAATGATCGTAGCCGCACAGATGCAGGAGACCGTGCAGGATAAGCTGCGCAATTTCATCGTCAAGGGCGAGCTTGTTTTCCCGCGCCTGTCGCGCCGCCTGCTCAACTGAAATCACTACATCGCCGAGACTCAGACCTTCGCGTTTTTCAAACTCATCCTGCTCCGCCGGAAACGACAACACATCGGTTGTGCCACGCTGGTGGCGCCAGACACGATTGAGTTCACCCATTGCGCGATCGGAAACAAAACCGATGGTGACGCCCGCCGCATCGGTTGGCAAGACCCGCATGGCCTTCGTTGCAAACGCCTGCCAGCGTTCGCAGTCGATCGGGAGTTTGCGCTGGCGATTAACGACTTCGATCATGATCCTATCCACAGATTACGCAGATTTCACAGATTTTGGACAGTATCTTCAGGGTCCTGGAGCTTGCCAAGCCGCCAATCTGTAATCTGCGGAATCTGCGGATAGCCGACTAGAGATCGCGCTTTCGGGAATGCTCGTCGTAGGCCTTAATGATCATCTGGACCAGCTTATGACGCACCACATCTTTTTCGGTGAAATAGATGAACTCGATTCCTTCGAGATTTGCGAGCACGCGTTCAGCTTCAATCAGACCGCTGCGTTTGCCTTGCGGCAGATCCACCTGGGTGACGTCGCCGGTAATTACAGCCTTTGATCCAAAACCGATGCGGGTCAAAAACATCTTCATCTGTTCGCTGGTGGTGTTTTGCGCTTCGTCGAGAATAATGAAGGCGTCAGAAAGAGTGCGGCCGCGCATGAAGGCGAGCGGCGCTACTTCAATCACCTGTTTTTCCAGCAGCTTCGTTACGCGTTCGTAGTCGATTAAATCAAACAACGCGTCGTACAGGGGACGCAGATAAGGATCAACCTTCTCCTGCAAATCACCCGGAAGAAAGCCCAACTTCTCACCGGCCTCAACCGCAGGACGGGCCAGCACGATGCGGTTGACCTGCTTTTGCATCAGAGCCTGCACGGCCAGCGCCACCGCCAGGTAGGTTTTGCCCGTGCCGGCGACGCCGATACCGAAGACAACATCCTGTTCCTGAATCGCCTGGATGTATTTGCGTTGAGTTGCCGACTTTGGCGCGACCTGTTTCTTTCCGGCCGGATTGAAGCGCGCTTTGGTGAAATAATCGCGCAGGCTGAAAGCGCGATCCTCGGCAATCTGGG
The DNA here is from genome assembly GCA_030854715.1 of Acidobacteriota bacterium. GTDB lineage: Bacteria > Acidobacteriota > Blastocatellia > Pyrinomonadales > Pyrinomonadaceae > PSRF01. The sequence goes on along the minus strand of JALYSR010000246.1, from coordinate 21,578 downwards.
CAAAAGCTTCGCGCAGCTCTTTGTCGGTGAAGGAACGTCCCTCGCGGAATAGTTCGGAAAAGTCTTCCAGTATTTGTTCTGCGGTCTTGACGTCTGCAGGGTCGCCGTCGATGGAAACGTCCTGTCCGCGCGCGTCAATGCGAACGTCGAGCAGCGACTCAAGATACTTGATGTTTTGGTCGTGAACGCCGAAGAGCGTTTCTAACCCGCGAGGTGGCAGTTCGATTTGTTTCAAAAGCTGGGGCGATCTCCTTCTGCTGGCGACGAAGTTATGAGCGCTGTATTAACCGATGTGCGTGGAGGTGAGTGTGCTGGAATTGCCGGCATATACTGTGACTTCGACGCTACTACACCCGTCAATAGCTGTCAAATATAGTGGGAAAGCAGGCAGGTAATATCCTTGCCGGTGCTTGACACCCACTGACCTCGTCCCTATACTCCGTCACTTGCGCGCCAGTCGCTATCGTGTAAACTGGTGGCAAAGCTACTTGTGGAACGCGTTACTGGTTAGAGTAATTTGGAGAATGGATGCCCAATCATAAATCAGCGGAAAAGAGAATGCGCCAAAACGAGGCGCGCCGAAAGATCAATCGCGGCAATCGCAGCCGCGTTAGAACTTCGATCAAGAACCTTCGCGGGGCTATTGGTTCAGGCGATGCGAAGCAAATAAAAGAGCTTTTGCCGACGACGATTTCGACGATTGATAAGGCAGTACAAAATGGTGCATTACACAAGAATGCAGCAGCGCGGTACAAATCGCGCCTGACGGCCCATTCGAATCAGGTTGTAGCTAAATAAGCTCAAGGATAAACTAATCGCGAGGCGAGGCGGATCGAGTAATTCGGTCCGCCTCGTTTTTTATTTTGAATGCTCTCTGTACAACAGAGAGAACCAAGAAAAGTCGTTAACATTCTGACAAAAGAAGGGCTGTCTCACTGAAAGAAACTAGATGCAGGGCCATTATCAAACTGAGAAAGAGATTGAAGAAGTTGTGCTTGGGTTTGAGTCGTGCACAACCGGCGTTGACAGATTCAAACATCGCGAGCATTTGGCTGTCGCCGTCTGGTATCTCAGAAATTCATCTCCGGAAGAAGCGTTCCAAAAAATGTGCGCCGGTCTTCTACGCTTTCTCGATCATCATGGCGTTAGCCGTAACCCCTATAACGAGGAGCTCACCAAATCGTGGATAAACCTGATCCAGCGCACGCTTGATCAAATGGATCCGGAACTCTCTCTACTGGAAGCTACCAATATGGTGGTCGAACGACTTGGTGACAAGCGCGCGGTTTTTGATGACTCCAACAACACCTAGCCGTGCTACTAGTGCTTGTTAGCTCTTCGACGGTTTGATAGCTTTGGTCCGCTAAGGCCGACAAGACTAAAGTTTACCGGGTATCTTCTCGTGGACTTCAGTCGAACCCTTTAGGAGGCAAGGAAATGACACGTAAGCTCGGCACGCTGCTACTGATGTTATCCATCATTTTGTGGGGCACACTGCTCGGCGGAATCGCCTATTCTCATCTTGTCTTCTTCCCCAAATATTTCTCGGATCTTCCCAACTCGGCCGTTCTGGTCAACGGCCCCTATGGCTTGAACGACACAATATTCTGGCTAACGATCCACCCATTACTAATCATCTCACTCATCGTGACCCTGGTGTTCAATTGGACATCAAGCTGGCGGCGCAAGCTCGTCGCGATAAGTCTGGTGATCTACGTGATAGTGCTTATTGTCTCTCAGGTTTACTTCGTCCCCGAATTAGTGCTGTTCAAACACAGCCCTGAATCTACATTGTCGGCAGCAGAGTGGCTGGCGCGGGGACGCCGCTGGCAAAGATTGAGTTGGTTGCGAGGGGTGATAACGTATGCCGCCTATCTGCCACTACTGTTTGCGCTAACAAAACCTGGTGACGAATTGCAGTACTAACTGCGCCGGCTTCCGTTTAGAATTGGGACTTGTCCACGCTGCGGGCGCACAAGTCCGCTTTCTAAACGACGGGCCTCACCTAACAGGTCCCTTTCTAAACGATGGGCTTTTTAGCGGTAACAATCAGCACCTCGGCGGGAAAACTCATTCCGCCTGCCTTGAAGTAGCTGGCTACCGTTTTCTGAACTGTGTACCTGATTGCTGCCACCTGATCGGGTACAAGCTTCGCAAGTTTGTTTCTAAAGGTGTCAGACATCTCCGTGCGCAACTCCCAAAAGCGGTCGACGGTGATTGGCGCCGCGATCGCGAACGGAAATGTTCGTTCCGTTATCGAAGTTGCGCCCGCTTCGTGCAAAAGCTTGGCAAGTTTTCCAGGGCGCGCAAAACGAAAGGCACCCGGTGCGTCTTCATCCTCTGCGTCAGCCGGTACGAAACGATCCATAACCTCGGTGATAATGCTAAAAAAAGGATTGACTTCGGGGGGTGCCCAAACAAGAAACGAAACATAGCCGTCAGGTTTGACAACTCGTAGTATTTCGCTCAGACCAGCCGGCACATCAGGGAAAAACATCACGGCAAGTCTACTCACGGCCACGTCAAATGAATTGTCCGGGAAAGGAAGCTGACCCGCCGGACACTGATGAAAGTGAATGTTCCCGAGCCCTCGTCGGTCGGCTTCATTTCGTGCGGCTTTCACCATACCGGCCGCCGGATCCGTGTAGGTTACAGATCCTGGCTCGCCCACGATCGGAGCGATCGTCAGCGAGGGCTCGCCGCTTCCCCCGCCGATATCAAGCACCGACTGGCCTGCGCCAATGTGAGCATCCTCAATGAGGGCACGCGTTAGAGACGCGAACATCTCCTCGATTAATGCCTGGTGCTTATTCCAGTACTGGGAAGATGTTTCCCAGGCGGCAACTATTTCCTTATCGTCGGTGGTAGCCATGTCGTGCCCGCTTCTATTTCAATTCGCTCCCTGCGGCGTGCTTATTTAGGTTCAAGTGGGAGTCCTGCTTTTTCCCAGGCTTCAAGACCACCATAAAGTGGATGCACATTTTTGAAGCCATGGGCGATGAGTTCCTGCGCCACCCGGGCGCTGGAGGCTTCGTGAGGTCAAGTGCAATAGGTAATCACTGTGCGATCACGCGGGATTTCTGAAATGTGTTGCTCCACTTCGTCGCTAGGCACGCGGATGGCGCCAGGCAATTTCGTCTTGGCCTCAGCCCAGGCCTTCGGATTGCGCGTATCAACAAAAGTGAATTGCTCGCCGCGATCCATCCGTTCCTTTACTTCATCGACAGTTACTCGCGTTGCTTCCATTGCGACTCCTTTCAACTTCGGTTATCAAACATTCACGCAAGGTCAAACAGCAATACTTCAGCCGGCTCAGCGGCTGCAATTCTGATCGCTGACTCCTGACTAATTGCGGCGCCATCGCCCTGTTTCAAGGAAATGTCATCTACCGTGACCGAGCCGGCGGCTACTTGAAGCCAGCCATGGCGTCCGCTGCCTGCTTGATGAGTCACGTCACGTCCAGCTTCCAATAACGCTGCATAAATCTTTGCATCCTGATGAATCCTTACCGAACCTTCGCTCCCCGCCGGAGAGACTATGAGCCGCAATTTGTTTCGCTTCTCATCATCGGAAAATTTTTTCTCTTCATATTCGGGCGGCCTGCCATCCTCTTCCGGCAGGATCCAAATCTGCAGGAGGTGCACCGGCTCGTCCGGCGATGGGTTGGCCTCGCTATGCCTGACGCCCGTACCCGCGCTCATGCGTTGCGCATCGCCGCGCCGGATAATCGATCCCGTTCCCATGCTGTCGCGATGTTCCAATGCACCTTGCAAAATGTATGTGACAATTTCCATGTCGCGGTGTCCGTGGGTGGGAAATCCCCTGGCCGGCTGTACGAAGTCCTCATTAATCACCCGCAGGCTGCGAAAGCCCATGTTCTTGGGATCGTAGTAATCGCCGAAGGAGAAACTGTGATAGGTGTTGAGCCAGCCGAAATCGAAATGGCCGCGCTCTTCTGCTTTGCGAACTGTGATCATGGCTTCCTTCAACCGTAGCAGCCCTTCAAGCAGTTTAGAGTACAACCTCAGGTTGCTCTTTGCACAAGGCGCAAGCTAGGGCTTGTACTCTGAACTACTTGTTCGATTCTAAACTTATCGAGTCAATAAACACCTTCACCAACTCGTTCAAGCCCTCCGCATCTTCATCGTTGAACCGCGCAAACGATGGACTGTCGAGATCGAGAACACCAATCAATTTCCGATCCTTAATTAGTGGGACTACGATCTCCGAATTCGAGTCGCTGTCACACGCAATGTGGCCGGGAAACTCGTGCACATTGTCCACCAGAATGGTCTCCCGTTGCTCCGCGGCGGTGCCGCAAACTCCTTTGCCAATTGCGATGCGCACGCATGCAGGTTTCCCCTGAAACGGACCAAGTACGAGCTCTCCGTCCTTCACTAAATAGAAACCTGCCCAGTTAAGGTCGGACAGCGAGTGATAGAGAAGCGCTGAGAAGTTGGCAGCGTTGGCAGTAAAATCCCGCTCGCCCTCGAGCAAGCTGCGAAGCTGGGATTGCAAATGCGAGTACAATTCAGACTTAGAAGCGTTCTCAGATTTTGCGATTTGAAAAGTCATACGTTGTTGTTGATCAATTTCACTGGCGCGATGAAAACGCGGAGCGATCTCATTAACACCGTGGCTTCGGCCCGGTGATAAGAATTCGAAAACGACCCTCGAACCGTTTCTAACGGTTTCCTCTTGAACCTACGCGACCAAACCCTTGAAACGGTTTCGTTGTCAATCAGGCGTCTGGGTCACCGGGCTGAAGCCGCGGTGTTAATGAAATCCCTCCACGTGATCGGTGTTTGTGCCTGACCCTTTTCTCACTTCTATTTGCCGCCGTTCTCCGACGGCCTGATGCTTATCACTACGGACTTGGAAACGGGTGTATTGCTCTTCTCCGCCACACTGCGCACAGGCACCAAAACGTTTGTCTCCGGAAAGTAAGTGGCCGCGCAGTGCCGGGGGATACTATAGGGCACTACCACGAAATGGCGAGCTACGCGTTCTTCTCCCTCAAAGTGGCTCGTTAGATCAACCGTTTGACCTGCAGTTAGACCCGCTAATTGCATATCGTCCTCGTTAAGAAAAACCACGCGCCGTCCGTTGTAAATGCCGCGATAGCGATCATCCAAACCGTAGATTGAAGTGTTGAACTGATCGTGGCTGCGGATCGTCATCATCAAAAACTGACCCGGCTCAAGGTTATGGTTCGGTATTTTATGGACCGTGAACACAGCGCGACTGCTCGGTGTTGTGAATTTTCTCTCGCTCGCCGAATTTGGCAGGTGGAACCCGCCGGGCCGGCGCACGCGCGCGTTGTAGTCATCAAATCCCGGGACCACGCGCGCAATGTGATCGCGAATAAGATCGTAGTTGGCAACGAGGGCCTGCCAGGAGAGATTTGATCGATCCCCGAATGTGGCGGTCGCGAGTCCGGCTACTATCGCAGGCTCGCTCAGAAGTTTTTCCGACGCAGGTCGCAGAAACCCGCGCGATGCCTGGACCACGGCCATTGAGTTTTCCGTTGTCACAAATTGAGGGCCGCCAGCCTGGACATCAGTTTCCGTCCTTCCCAGGCAAGGCAGAATCAAAGCTTGGTCACCCGTAACCAGGTGGGCCCGATTGAGCTTCGTGGAAACATGCACCGTCAAGCGGCAACGGCGCAGTGCCTCGGCGGTGTATTCCGTGTCGGGAGTGGCGGAGAGAAAGTTTCCGCCCATGGCGAAGAAAACCCGCGCGCGACCTGCATGCATCGCCTGGATTGCACTGACCGTGTCGTAGCCGTGGCGGCGCGGTGGCTCGAAGTTGAATTCAGCAGCCAGGTTGTCGAGAAACGTATCAGTGGGCCGCTCCCAGATTCCCATCGTGCGATCGCCCTGTACATTGCTGTGCCCGCGGACGGGACACAAGCCGGCGCCGGGCTTTCCAATTTGTCCGCGCAGCAGCATGAGATTCACGATTTCCTGAATATTGGCTACTGCATTCTTATGCTGAGTAAGGCCCATGGCCCAACAGAAGATTGTGCGCTCGGATTCAACAAAGATCCTGGCTGCCTCTTCTATTTGCGATTTTGAAACACCACTCTGCTCGATGATGTCTTCCCAGTTTGAGTTTTGTAATGCCAAAGCAAACGCATCAAACCCGCTCGTGTAGTCGCGAATGAAGTCATAGTCCAAAATCTGGGTTTGGCTTTTTTCTTCTGCGGCCAGAACCGCTTTCATGATTCCTTTGAGCAACGCGACGTCGCCATTGATACGCACCTGGAGAAACAGATCTGCCAGGGTGGTTCCGGCGCCGAGCCAGTGCAAAACGTCCTGCGGATGTTTGAACTGCGTCATGCCCACTTCGGGAAGCGGATTGATGTGGACCAAACGGCAACCATTCTGTTTGGCCTTCTGGAGAGCAGTCAGCATGCGGGGATGATTTGTCCCCGGATTTTGTCCAATAACAAAGATTGCCTGGGCCAGATTGAAATCTTCCAGCGTTACTGTTCCCTTTCCGACCCCAATCGTTTCACCCAAAGCGGAGCCGCTTGATTCATGGCACATGTTCGAGCAGTCGGGAAGATTGTTGGTGCCAAACTGCCTCACAAACAGTTGATAGAGGAATGCTGCTTCGTTGCTGGTGCGACCAGACGTATAAAAGATCGCTTCGTCGGGACTGTTCAGTGAATTCAGCTCGCTCGCAATCAACGCAAATGCGTCGTCCCAACCGATTTCTTCATAGTGCGTCGCGCCTTCACGCAAGACCATCGGGTGAGTTATTCGTCCTTGTTTGCCCAGCCAGTAATCCGATTTGTCAGCCAGGTCGGCGACGCACCAATCGCGGAAAAATTTCCGCGTCACGCGCTTTGTGGTCGCTTCATCGGCCACGTGCTTGGCTCCATTCTCGCAAAACTCGGCGTGCGAGCGTTCATCATCCGGCTCAGGCCAGGCGCAACCCGGGCAGTCAAATCCGCCCTTCTGATTCAACTTCAGGAGAGTACGAAATCCGCGCGTCACACCCATCTCCGTCCAGGCAGTCTTCGCGGTAGCTATGATCGATGGAATGCCACCCGCCACTTTGCTCAATGGCTTAATTTGAACCGGAGAGGATTCTTCGGGCGATTGGGCGCTGGGTTGAGTTGAGCTTGGTTCCCGTTCTGACATCATGAAAGCACCGACGATTACTGTTGATTGTATTTCTTTGAAGAGTGATTACAAAGTGAACGCCTGTGAGGTGGTGATCAAGCAGTTATGATTTCAAGCTTTAGCTTGCATACCTCGCCAGGCAACAACCCCAGGCGAACTCTAAACTGCTGGCCCCTTATCAAGGGTAGCCATTGAGTACTTGAACCGTTTGACCGATTACCAGCTTGCCGCCCTGCAAAACGCGGGCATAGAGGCGCGACCACCCGGGATGGACCTTCTGGGAGATGCGCGGGTACTTTCCATCAACAAAGGACTCTTGAATTGTGTTGCAGGGCGAAGTGAAGCTCGTGATTTCTACCTGCACCTCATCACCGAGCGCGAGCCGCACACCTGGGTTCAACTTTTCCCAGTCGAGGCCGGAAACGGTAACGTTTTCACCAACGGCACCGGGAAAGATTGGATGTCCCTCAGCTTGCAGTTCCAATATGCGTTCCAGAGAGAACAGACATAACGCGCGTTCTGGCCCGCCATGAATGTCCGGGAAATTATGACCGTCACCAACGAGGCCCAGTTCGTTAACCTGCCCTTCCTGTATCGAGCGTTTCGGAACGCCGCCCGGAGAAGCATTGAGTTGAAATATTCGTCCGCTCATTTTAGGTTCCAGGCACCAGTTTAACGTCTAACTCCGGATTGCGGAAAGGATGTCGGGAGGTAGTCGGCATCGTCAGACAACTAAGGGAAAGCACATATTTCATTCAAGCCCGACTAGTCGGGGCGCGCCGGATGCTAAAGTCAACTTCGCTGACCACCTTTAAATTCGGTGACCACCCGTTAAATAGGAGAGTTCACCGAACGCCTGCGCGGCCAACCGGCTTCGGACAGGTTGAGTCTCGCATCCGGCGCTACCGCGCTCGGTTCTGTAAACTGGGATTCGCCACATCAAAATTTGACTTGCTACGCCGGTTTAGCTTAAAAGCTTTTCTTCTTCTCGTGAATTAGAATCTTCTAAATCTTTTTGTTTAAGGGGAACCCGATGACTCGTCCTATTTCTCGCTGGCTCATTACTTCTCTGCTGTTGCTTGCTTTTGGCTCGACCGCCAGCTCGCAGGTCAAACCCGGCCGCGATCCCAACCAGCCGCTCGACGAGGAATACACGAAGAGGATTCGCGAGTACACCACCGAACCCTTCTTTAATTCGCCGTTGACCGATTACTTGCCGGCATCAAAAACGGTGCCTTCACCCAAAGCTGTCTTAGGTGATGTTGCCGGCGCGCCGGGGAAGCTTCCTTACGCAGAAGAAGTCTATCGCTACATGCGCATGCTCGAGAAAGCCAGCCCGCGTGTAAAAGTTTACTCAATCGGCATGACGGAAGAAGGCCGCGAAATGATCGCGGTTGCCGTTGCTTCCGAGCAACTCATGACGCGTCTTGAAGAAAATCGCGCCAGGCTGATAAAGCTTGCCGATCCGCGCACGATCAATCTGGATGACAATGAAGCAGATAAACTCGTGGCGGATTCATTTCCCGTTTACTACATCACCGGCACGATCCACTCGACCGAAACCGGTTCGCCGACCGCGTTAATGGAACTCGCCTACCGCCTCGCGGTCGATGAAAGTCCATACGTTAAGTCAATTCGAGACAACGTAGTCACCCTGATCACGCCGGTCGTTGAAGTAGACGGCCGCAACCGAATGGTCGATATTTACAACTGGCACCTGGCCCATCCGAAGGAAAATTGGCCGCCGCTGGTTTACTGGGGCCACTATGTCGCCCACGACAACAATCGCGACGCGATCGGCCTCTCGCTGAAACTCACGCGCAATGTGCTCAACACCTATCTCGCCTGGAAGCCGCAGGTGCTTCACGATTTACACGAGTCAGTGCCCTATCTTTACGACAACACGATTGGCGATGGGCCGTATAACGCCTGGGTCGATCCAATTCTGACTGACGAATGGCAGATGATCGGGTGGAATAACGTCTCCGAGATGACCAAGTTTGGCATGCCCGGCGTGTTTGCACATGGAAACTTTGACACCTGGTCCCCCGGCTATCTGATGTTCATCGCCGCGACTCATAATGGCATTAGCCGTCTCTATGAAACATTTGGTAATGCCGGCGCCGACACAGTCGAGCGTACGCTTTCGCCCGATGAGTATCAGCGCACCTGGTATCGCCAAAATCCGCCACTACCTAAAGCGAAATGGTCACAGCGCAACAATAATAATTATCAGCAGACGGCACTCCTAACCACGCTTCACTACTTCAGCAACAACAGCAAACTCTTTCTGAAGAACTTTTATTTGAAAAGCAAACGTTCTGTTTTGAAGCCGGCGAACGAAGGGCCGGCCGCATATGTTTTGCCGGGAGACGATCCCCGGCCCGCTAACCAGGCCGAGCTATTGCGCACCTTGCAAGCTCAGGGCGTCGAGATTAGCCGCGCAACCGCGCCATTCACCGTGGTAATGAAAGCGAAAAAGCCAACCTCAACTCCGACTCCGGCGCCGAGCACAACGCCGGCGGCTGTAGCATCGCCCGCAGTCGCAGTGACTGCAACGCCTTCTGACGCAGTGCCGCGAGTATCGGCGAGTCCCTCACCAGCACCGGTTGCCGTGGCCACTACCTCCGTGCCCGCTGGTTCACGTCAGTTCCCCGCCGGCTCTTATATCGTTCGCATGGACCAGCCTTACAGTCGAATAGCCGATGCCTTGTTGGATTACCAGTACTGGTCGCCAAACGATCCGCAGACCGACATCTACGATGACACTGCCTGGACCATGGGTGAACTGGCGAATGTCGGGGTGGTACGGGTCGTTGATGCGAAAGTTTTGGCTACGCCCATGGAGCGCATGGCTGGCGAGGTGCGCGCGCCCGGTGCCGTCAGCGGAGCGGGTTCGACATATATCGTCAATCATAACGCTGACAATGCGCTGGTAACGCTGCGCTATCGAATTAAAGACGCGACCGTCGAAGCAGCCGAGGAGCCGTTTGACGCGGCGGGCCATAAATTCAACCGCGGCTCTTTCATTATCCGCAAAGTTTCGGCCGACGATTTGCAACGCGCCACATCCGATCTCGGGCTACAAGTGTACGCGGTTGCGGATGCTCCAAAAGTTAAGACTCACGCAATCAAAGCCGCCCGCATTGCGCTGATGCATACCTGGCTAAATACACAGGATGAGGGCTGGTGGCGCCTGGCATTGGACCAGTTGCACGTGCCCTTCGCCTATATCAGCACGCAGGACGTTGCGAAGGAAGTCGATTTGAAATCGAAGTATGACGCGATCTTGTTCGCGCCGGTGGGGCGCGACCCGGGCGCCATTATCAACGGCATGCCGATGTACGGAAATCCGTTGCCGTGGAAAACAACGTCGCTAACTCCAAACATCGGGAAGATTGATTCAACTGATGACATACGGCCGGGTCTCGGGTGGTCGGGCCTCGCCAACCTGCAAAGGTTTGTGCAGCAGGGTGGAGTTTTCATAACCGTTGACGACACTTCAAGTTTTGCAGTCACTTCCGGTTTTGCGCCTGGCGTGTCTATCGCGCGCGCGAACCGTCTGAAGGCCGTTGGCGACATTCTGCGGATGAAAACCGTGGATAGCGCCAGCCCGATTGCTTATGGGTATTCCGACTCGCTGGCGATGTATTGCTTCAATGGTCCCATCTTCAATCTTAGTAATACTGCCGGCGGGCGTGGCGCAGGCCCGTCGCGCGGATCGCGAATGACAGGCCGCGGCACATCGGACGACCCCGACACAGTGCAAGGGCGTCCTCCGGTTGAAATACCTGAACCTCCGAAAGCGGAGACCTGGGAAGCGCTGCCGCTAACGGATGAACAGCGCCGCAATGGCATTTCAATCATTCCTCCCGCTGAACGTCCGCGCGTTGTGTTGCGTTATTCAGACATGAAGGATCTCTTTGTTTCCGGATTGCTGGATGGCGGCGACGAGATTGCTCAACACGCCGCCGTAATTGATGTTCCCTTAGGCCGCGGGCACGTTGTGCTTTTCTCGACCAACCCGATGTGGCGCGGGCAAACCAAAGGCAGCTACTTCCTCGTCTTCAACGCGATCTTGAATTTCGATAACTTGAACGCCGGCAGGAAACTGGACGAGAAGTAAGCGGGTAAGGGCGATTTGTGAGTACCGCCTGCGGTGGCGGAGGCGGTGCTCGCCATGAGAGCATTCGCCGGTCGGCACTAGATAAGCGAATAACATACCTGACTAACGGAAGTCCTATTTCGGCCTGAAATCAGTGATCTGAATGTCGTCGAGTTTTGGCGCTTGGTCGAGGTGACGCTTAATTTCACTTATTTGTGTGCCACGAATTCTCTTATCTTCTGCAACTCCGGTCTGTCGGAATCGGCATGCGCGGTTAGCGTAACCATTTTTGCGTAGTAATCGCCGGCTTTCTTGTTGTCACCGGAAAGTTCGGCAGAGCGCGCGGCGCCATAAAGGCCGTTGAATCGATTCGGCGAATTGCTCAGTGAAGCTTCAAACTCGCGCAATGCCTGCTCCGGTTGTTTCAATTCCAGGAGCAAATCTCCCAGCAACTCGCGCGCGGGTATGATGGGGCCAGGCGTTACGGGATGCTTCTCGGTAGAACCTTCTAACTCCGCAGCCGAGCGCATTAAAGTCAACGCCTCAGTGTCGTTTCCTTCCGCGTGCGCAAGCCACGCCGCCGCCGCGCGACGTTCGATTTCGACTTGATCGGCCCAGTAACCAAGCTTCGACTCGACCAGCGCTTTTTGAATCGCTGAAAGTTTGTCGACGTCCCTTCGCGCGGCCGCAGGATCACCACTACGCGCGGCGCCGATTGCGCGCGCGAAATAAACCAAAGCCTCACTGTAACGGAATTGCTCCCACGGAAAATCAACCGGATGCAACTCCAATTTGGCAGCGTCAGACCAATGGCGTCTCTCCAGCGTATAACGCGCCGGTATCGCGGCAAAAGCATAAGAAGCGGCCAAAACAGGGGCGTCGACTTTGTTCAGAGCGGCAGCTTGATCGAGTATCTGCTTGGCCTTTTGATCCTGAGCACCTTGCAGATATGCATAGACGAGATAGTCAAGAGCGTGAAGCTGATCGAAAGAAGCAGCTCCGGGATGAGACATCGCCACGTGCTTCCGGGCAGCCTCGGCGGAAGCAAGATTTGACTCAATTGATTCCTGCCACAAACCCAATCGCGTAAAAATGTGTGAGGGCATGTGCAGCGCGTGAGGAGACGACGGAGCTATGTGCGCATAACTGCGAGCGGCGGGCAGCGCCAGCGATGCAAGCTGCGGATAATCGAAACTGTGAATCAGGTAATGTGCGACCCCCGGATGGTTCGGTTCCTGTGGCAAAATCCGGTTAAGAATTTCGGCGGCCTTTTTTTGCTTTGCGTAAGTCTTATCGGAATTTGTGGCGGTACCGAGCAAGGCAAGGGCATAAAAAATAGCCGCCTCATGATCTTTCGGATAGTGTAGGTAGACTTGTTCCATCGCCATCTCATAACCAAGCGCGCGGGTGCGGTGATCGAGTTTGCCCGAATCCTTATAGAAGGTTTCTATCGCGGCGATGTATTCCTTTTCCCTGTCGGTTTTTACGCCAACAGTCTTTGCCCTTCCGACAGCAGTCCAACCTTTTTCCAATTCAGCAGCGGTAGCAGGCGCCCAGACGGGATGGTAGAGGCTCATGGCGACGCCCCAGTAGGCCATGCCGCATTTCGGATCAACTTTGCTAATGTTGGTAAAAGACTTTTCGGCTTCGTCGTACCAGAAAGAGTGGAGCAGAGCCGTGGCGCGATTGAATTGCTTCTGGGCGGCGGCGTTGCAGGATACAGCAAAGTTAACCTGGCCAAGTTTCTCCGAAGCCTCGTGCCGATGCATCTGCATCTCTTGTGCTGCAACGATCTGAAGGCAGACAACCAATAGAACCGCAGTCAGAAACAACCTGATGAGTTTCACCGCATCTCTCCTTTGTAAACTAGTCGATGATAGTTTTTCGATCACGGCGGGGGCCAGGCAGGATACACAGGGCATTCAACGCCCACCACCGCGCGGGACAATGGCAATCAACAAGGGTGCGATTATAATCCTGAATGCGCTTTGATGACATGCTTTTTCAGTCGGATTTACCAGGTTGGCGTTCGCTCCGCCCAGTTGCATGAATCTCTTCGACGCAATCTTCAAACAGAGCTTACTCGACTGCACTGCAATTCTCTACGAGGAGCGGCAGATTAGTTATGGCGAGCTGCGCGATGAGACGCTCGGGGTGGCCCGAGTCTTAAGTGAGTTGGGAATTGGGCCCGGTCAACGGGTCGCGCTGATGCTTAATGATTCGCCGGAGTTCCTTGAATCGTTCATTGCCATCTGTTCGTACGGAGCAATTGCGGTGCCCATCAACATGGGACTCCGGGTTGATGAGCAACGGGCTATATTGAACGACTGCACTGCGAGATTTGCCATCGTGGAGGAGAACGTCGCCAATGCCATCCGGGTCGACGCCTCGGAGGATTTACCTCATCTGGCTGTACTCGTGGTCATCAGTCGTGACGATCTCGATGACAAACGGGAACTCACCACGGAGACACAGACCGGGGTCCCCGCGCGGGCAGCCCGCGTGGGGTGGGAGAGAACACAGAGACAGCACAGAGAAGAAGACAGTGGGGCGCTCAGCATTTCATCGTTCGCGGATTTGATGGGCCAGGCGAAGGCGAGTTTGCAGAAGCATCCTTCGCAAGTGAGATTTCCCGAGCCTTCAGATAACCAACCAGCTTTCATCTTCTACACCTCCGGCAGCACTGGCGAACCGAAGGGCGCGGTGCATCGCCAGGCGGACATCTTCTACACCAATGAAACTTATTGCCGCGAGGTGTTGCGCGTGAGGGAGGGCGACCGGTTGTTCTCGTCGTCGCGTCTTCCCTTTGCCTACGGGTTTGGAAACAGTTTTACCTTTCCCTTGCTGAACGGCTGCACCACGATACTCTGCCGGGAAAAGCCGGCGCCGGAGGTTATCACGCAGGTTTTCGCAAAGTACAAACCGACTATCTTCTTTGGTGTGCCGGTGATTTACCGTCTGCTGCTGGATTATCACAAGAACAATTCGTCGCTTGATTGCTCGAGCCTGCGTCTATGCGTCTCAGCGGGCGAAGCGTTGCCGGCGCACCTCGGCGAAGAGTGTGAGAAGACTTTTGGAGTTGAAGTGCTTGACGGTATTGGCTCCACTGAAATGTTGCACATGTGGATGTCGAATCACGAAGATGAGGTCGTTTATGGAAGCAGCGGCAAGCTGTTGCAGAGTTATGAAGCGCGCTTGCTCGATCCGGACGGACATCAAACCCCCCAAGGCGTTGAAGGAAACCTTTGGGTGAAGGGCGCAAGCGCAGCGATAGGTTATTGGCAGCGACCGGAAACAACGGCTAATACTTTCGTGGACGGCTGGGTACGCACCGGCGACCTGTACCGATGTGACACACACGGGTATTGGTTTCATATGGGCCGCTCGGACGACTGTTTTAAGTCCAGCGGCCAATGGGTTTCGCCGGTGGAAGTTGAGGGCGTGTTGCTGCGGTATCAAGGCGTTAGTCGCGCAGCTGTCGTCGAGGATTTCGATGACAATGGGCTCCCGTGTGCGTGCGCGTTTATCATTCGGGAGGGAGTTGCGGACGACCCTGCAGTATTCGAGGAGGGTTTGCGAGAATTGGCTCGCGCCGCGCTGCCGCGTTTCAAGCAGCCGCGGCGATATGTTTTTGTTGAGGAGTTGCCTTACACTGCCACCGGAAAGATTCAGAGATTTAAACTGCGGGACAGACTAAGGGCCGTCCAGAGTCCAACGTCCAATGTCTAAAGTCCAAGGTCTGTGTTCCGGGAGTAGAAACCGACTATGAGACCGTCTTTATGCTTTCAACCCTCGAATAGACCTCAGACCATGGTACGCATGACATTGGACATTGGACATTGGACATTGGACGTTGGACACTTGATATGAAGAGTATCCAGGAAACATACGCGCCCAACCTTGCCTGTTTTGGTTGTGGACCGGCAAACCTAAAGGGTTTGCACATTCGCAGTTTTCCCAAGGGTGAGGAAGTGGTGGCTGAATGGCAGGCGGAGACTTATCAGGAAGCGTTTCCGGGAATGCTGAGCGGCGGCATCATCGGCACCGTGCTCGATTGTCACTGTAACTGGACCGCCGCCTATCATCTGATGAAACTTAACGGTCTGGACCATCCGCCCTGCACAGTCACGGCTGAATACACGATTAAGCTCTTGCGGCCGACTCCGACTGACAAGCCAATACGTCTCGTGGCTCGCATAATTGAATCGACCGACGACCGTGCGGTAGTCGAAGGTGAATTGATCGCGCACGATAAGGTTTGTGCCACCTGCCGTGGAGCATTCGTTGCAGTTAAGCCTGGGCATCCCGCCTACCATCGTTGGTAGTTGTAACGCAAACTGTTAGTTTGCAGACGTTGCGGAACGAGCCCGCGTTAGCGTGTCGCGTACGAACGCAAACTAAAAGTTTGCTTTATATCTCCTTATGACAGATTTGACTCATCGACCGCGCAGACTCAGAAGAAGCGAAGCGTTGCGCGCGCTGGTGCGCGAAACTCGCCTTGCTCCCGAGGATTTCATACTTCCGTTGTTTGCCTGCGCGGGGACGAAGGTGCGTCGTGAGGTTTCCTCGATGCCGGGCGTGCACAATCTTTCTGTAGATGAGGTTGCCAAAGAAGCTGCAAGTGCCCACCAGGCTGGAGTCAGGGGTGTAATGCTCTTTGGGCTTCCCGAAACAAAAGACGAAATCGGTTCCGGCGCCTATCATGAAAAAGGAATTGTGCAGCAGGCTGTGCGCGCGATTCGAAACTCAGCTCCGGATCTGGTGATCATAACCGACACCTGTCTTTGCGAATACACGTCACACGGTCACTGCGGCGTGGTGCACGATGGCCAGGTAGTCAATGACGAGTCGCTTGAGTTGCTGGCCCGCACAGCCGCTAGCCAGGCGGAAGCCGGCGCCGACGTGGTTGCGCCTTCTGCGATGATGGACGGCCAGGTTGGAGCGATTCGCGAAGCGCTCGACGACGCTGGTTTCGATCAAGTCGCGATCATGGCTTATGCCGTCAAATATGCATCGGCGTTTTATGGTCCTTTCCGCGAGGCCGCCGACAGTGCACCCGCTTTTGGCGACCGCCGCGCTTATCAGATGGACGCAGCGAATGCGCGTGAAGCATTGCGCGAGGCAGAGCTGGACTACGCAGAGGGTGCTGATGTATTGATGGTGAAACCCGCGACCTGCTATCTCGACATTCTTAACACACTGCGCGATCGGTTCGAGGTCCCACTCGCCGCCTATCACGTTTCGGGCGAGTACGCGATGATCAAGGCCGCAGCGCAAAACGGCTGGATCGATGAGCCGCGAGTAATGATGGAGACCCTCACCAGCATCAAACGCGCCGGCGCCGATATTATTTTGACTTACTACGCTCGCGAAGCGATCAAGCTGCTTAATGAGTGAAGTCCACGAAATGGCACGCAACCTTGTGTATTGTCCCAGCTTCTAAAGGAGCACCCGCTTGAAATGAAAACTTAGCCGGACGCGAGGGCAAAGGGCCATGAGCTTCTTTCTTAACTCGGAACGTTCCAGCGTAAAACAGCTCGGTTTCGCAGCTTTTCTGTTGTTATTTGGTCTATTAGACCAGGCAGATGCGCAATCCGGACGGCGAGCTGCAAAATCTCAGCCCGCAAACAGCACCACCCAAACGTCCGCCGCTCCCGCCGAATCTCCCAGTCCTGAGGAGACAACAAAACCCGCTCCCGGTGGACTTCAGCAGAAAGTAAGATTACTGGTAGCGAGACAACCGACGTCCAGGCACTTACCGTCTGAAGATCAAATTCTGGCGAGTTTCATCAAGCACCTGAACACGTATGAAAACATTCAGGCGACCTCCATTGGGGACTCTAAAGAAGGGCGGGCTGTGGAACGCGCGAAAGCCGAAACTGAGGCGTTTGTTATCCTGCTGAAGTTTGATATCGATGGCTTTCAGAGTGGCACCATCATTTTGAATTCGCAGGACCTTCAGATCGAATATTCCGTGCTCGCCCCGCGCACCGCGAAGAAGCAGACCAAAGGCAAAGTTTACTTTCAGGGAATCGGCGGCGGAAGAATGCGGAAGAGTGATTGGCCAAACGGCACGCCTGTTAGGATTACTCCTGACGCTGCCGGAATAGAGGCTGCCGATGGTTTGTATTTCTGGTTGAAACTCGCGACTATGAAAGCGACGCAGTAGTTATTAGTTCAAGTTGAAATCTGAGGTCCGAAGGGACCGGAAGTTAGTAGCCGGTCCCTTCGGACCTAATGGCAGCCCGCTACATCCTTACCTCATCGAGGGCGCTGCCCAGTCGCTGGAGTCCTTCAGCGAGCGTTTCGGAATCGCCCCCCATCCCGATGCGAAAATGGGCTGGCATCTCAAAAAAACTTCCCGGCACAACTGATGTTTCATATTTCTCTCGCAGCAAATTACAGAGCCTTTCTGCTGTCCCCTGCCTCACGCGCGGAAACATGGTCGAGCCAAATGGGGGTCGTATCGCTTCCAGATCGTCTCGCGTGTCGAGAAACTGATTCAGCTTCTCGCGATTAGCATCCAAACGCGCTTGCGCACGCCTCGCAATACCGGCCAGTTGCTTGAGCGCAACCATGCTGAGCTGTTCGCCGGCATGCACCGGGGTGGCGGCAAAAAGATCGTTTAGCAACCACATGCGTTTGGCGAGTTCCGGCTCAGCGAGAATCCATCCGCACCGCAGCCCGCTGAGGCCAAATGCTTTGGTCAAACTGCTCGTCACGATGAATTGATTTCCCAGATGGAAAGACGTGCGCGGCGGCTCAGCGAAAAGCATCTGGAGATAGACTTCATCTACGAGGACAAGAATATTTCTCGTGCTGGCCAGGTCGCCAATTTCCTTCAGAGTCTCATCGTCAGTTAGAACGCCGCTGGGGTTGTGGAAGTTAGTTATCACAATCAATCGTGTGCGCGGGCTCAGGTTACGCTCAATTTCAGCCGGCGAGATACTGAAGCCGTCCTCAAACCGGCGTTGAAAATGTTTCACTTCGGCCCCAAGATAATGGGCCAGTGCCAATAGTGGTTCGTACGCAGGGCTTTCGAGCAGGATTTCGTCGCCGGGATTGATTACCGCCGCCATAGCGAGATGATTGGCAAACGAGGTGCCGGCGGCGGTGACTACACAATCAGCATCGACCCCGTATCTGACAGCCAGGGAATGTATCAAGGGTTGATAACCGTAGCCGTCTTGGCCGGTAATTTCGAGATCGTTGAGCGAGACCTGCAACGTCTGCAACTTCAAATTCTCGAGACCGCTGGTGGCAAGATTGAAGCGTGCGCGCGAACGCGTCTTGGCCCAATGCATGTAGTGCGAACCTCTCGCTTCTCGCCTTTCATCCGATGCAGCATTCATTTTGTGTTTCTCCGACGCCAGAAAAAGAAGGCCGGGATTCCTGCCAACAAAATCGCCAAACCTATTAAAGTATTTTCCGGGTAGCGATAGACAGTATTGATCACTACCAGCCAACAGATGATAACAAACAGCGCCGTAGTCAAGGGATGGCCGGGAACGCTGGCAATTCTCCCCGCCATGTTTGAGACTGAACCATCCTTCGCTTTCTTTCTCCGGCGAAACACGAAGATACACAGTCCTGTAGCGCCGAAGAAGATGAAGTCGACTGAAACGACATAATTCAGGATCTGTTCGTAGCGACCTGAAAGTGCGATCACGATAGCGAACAATCCCTGAGTAACGATTGCCAGTATTGGAACGTGCGTCTTTGGGTGCAGCCGGCCCACGCTCTTGAAAAACAGGCCATCTTCGGCCATAGCAAAGTAGACGCGAGGAGCAGTAAGCATTCCCTGGCTAAGAAATCCCAGGGTTGAGATTGCGATGCCGGCGGCAATTGCGCGAGCTCCCGCTGAACCCAGGGCGATTCGCATTACATCCGACGCCGGCGTGGTGGTGTTGGCCAGACCAGAAACTCCGAGCACGCGAACGCAGACGAAGTTAACTGCCAGGTAAAGTATAACAACGCCGGTGACGCCGATGATCAAGGCGCGCGGTAGATTTTTTCGCGGCTCGCGTATCTCCCCCGAAACGAAGCTGGCGGTTTGCCAGCCGCCATAAGCAAACAGCACCGGCACCATCGCAACTCCTATCGCAGTGAGCAGATTGAATGAGACGGGACGGTCGAGGTAGCCATCTGGCACCAGTCCTCTAGATATCACCTGTGGGCCGGCAAGAAAAAGACCGCATAAGATAAGCGCGAGAATCGCGATGATCTTCAGCACCATTAGAAAGCTTTGCACCGAACTACCGGCGCGAACGCCCAGGCAGTTGATTACAGTCAAACTGCCGAGTGCCAGAACGGCAACCATCCAATCGGCGACGGGCAAGTTGGTAAGTTCGAGAAAGTAGCGCGCGAAGGTCACGGCGACTGCCGCCATGCCGCCGGTTTGAATAACGAGAAGCAATCCCCAACCGTAAAGGAAAGCCACCAGCGGGTGATACGCTTCGCGAAGGTAGGCATATTGGCCGCCCACTTCCGGACGCAGCGCCGCCAGCTCTGCCCAGATGAAAGCAGCAGCGAGCGCGATGAGTCCACCCAAAGCCCAAACGGCAAGAATCAGGAAGGGAGTCTTAACCTGGCGGGCGACGACGTATGGATTCATGAAGATCCCTGAGCCGATGATGCCGCCCATTACGATCATGGTGGCATCAAACAGGCCGAGTCGCCGCGCCATTGTCTGGATCGGCTTAGCAACCGCACCTGAATCGCTTATTCTATCCAAGTTACTTGACCCTACTCCTCGCTACTTTTCCGCTGCAAGCTTCCGAAACGGTCGGGCCAATGCAAATCAGTATTGACCAGGTAAACTACGCAAACATCGGGCTGATGATTGTCTCATGCGTCGCTGCCGTTCTGTTCCCCTTTGAGCTTTTCCTTTTTTCCTACGCGGTGCTTGGTCCCCTGCATTACCTAACTGAAATCTCTTGGCTTCATGAAAGAAATTACTTCACGGAAGCGAAACCCGGGAAACGAAAACAACGTCCGCATCGAGGCTGGTTAACGCTGGTGGCAATCACAACCTTGCTTCTAATCGTCGGGTTTGTATCCGCCGAAATCATGGGTTTAATTCATAGCCCAAAATGGGAAATCACTTTTTTTACCTGGTATTTATTTCAGCCCTCTTGATTACGGAAGTAAGAGAAAAGCGGCAGAAAACCTGGGCGCTCTTGCTCGCTTTAGCCTTGCTTGTGCCACTCGCCACCACGCGCTACTACATAATTGTCGCCTTTTTTCTGGTGACAATTATCCATGTGTTCTTTTTCACTGGCGCTTTCATTTTGTATGGCGCACTTAAAGGCAAGAGCACTTCCGGTATATTGTCTCTGGTTGTTTTCCTTTTGTGCGCAGCGAGCTTTTTCATTTATGTTCCAGTGGGACACGGCGCCGGGGATTACGTCAGGGTCAGCTATCGCTCATTTAATGCGCTGAATGCCGAACTAATAAAGCTCTTCAGACTGGGACAGGGAACGTCTGCCGTAGAGATATACGAATCGCAAAGCGGCATTATGATCATGAGGCTAATTGCCTTTGCCTACACGTATCACTACCTCAATTGGTTTTCGAAGACTTCGATAATAAAGTGGCATGAGGTTTCAAAGAACCGTATCGCCGCAATTGTGGTTTTCTGGGTCGCTTCTTTAGCCCTGTACACATACAACTACGATCCTGGAATGGCGGTTTTATACTTCATCAGCATTCTGCATGTTATGCTCGAGTTTCCACTCAATCACCGGACCTTCGCCGGCCTTGGTAGAGAACTTTTACGCTATCGCTAAATGAACTCGGAAGATTTAATGCAGGATCTTAACGAAGGCATCGCGTCTCGCAATATGAAACCGCACTCGCTCGGCATTTACGACCGGGCGACTATTTTGTGGTCCTGGTTATTTCCGCTCAGCTATTTGATCCACATCGCGGAAGAATACTGGGGCGGCGAAGGCTATCCAGCCTACATCCTCCGTCTCAGAGGCGTGCACATGTCAACGGCGCGGTTTCTGGCAGCGCAGAGCGTGGGATTTATCCTGGTAACGATCGGCGTAATACTGGGGCGCCGATTGAAGTTTCTCCCAATGATGCTGGTGATTTTGGGAACCATCGTCGGGGGTAACGCCCTGACTCACACAGTCACCGCGCTCAGCATTCTCAGGTATGGACCAGGCTTGGTTTCCTCAATCTTCATCTGGGGGCCGCTCGGCATAGCTACGCTGATCCACTTCAAGGGCTACATCGACGACCAACGACAATATTGGATCGCAATTGCAATCGGGGTGGGAGTCAATGTCGTTGTAGCCATCTTAACGATGCGAGGTGGACGAGTAATCTGATAA
>JALYSR010000243.1 GCA_030854715.1 Acidobacteriota bacterium | reverse complement strand
GCCCTAAAGACCTCTACCGGGCGACTGCTTCGAGCTGCGACTCAAGCATCTGGACCATGCGGCGCACATCGAGCTCGTCTTCTCTCTTCTCCAGAGACCTGGCGTGCAACTCTGCCCAATCTTCCTTCGGAACTCGATGAAAAGCCTTTACAACTTTTGGATCAAACTGTTTCCCTGCCCAGTCATCAAGTTCCTGCGCCGCCAACTCGTAGGATTTACCTTTTCGATAAACACGATCACTCGTCATCGCATCGAAAGCGTCGGCGACGGAAAAAATACGGGCACACACGTCAATGTCTTCTGCACTCAGACCTAGCGGGTAACCTGAGCCATCCCACTTCTCGTGATGCTGCGCGACTACGCGAGCGGCACCCTCGAGAAATTCAATTCCCCGCAAAATCTGCTGGCCGTGCATGGGGTGTTCACGCATGACCACCCACTCTTCCTCGGTCAGCTTTCCTGGCTTGCGAAGAATCAGATCAGGAACTCCAATCTTGCCGATGTCATGAAGCAGCGAGCCAAACTCCAGAGCCTTCATACGCAGGCCATCAAGGCCATATTCTCTGCCGAGACGCAGGCTGTAGGTGACGACTCGTTCGGAATGTCCATGAGTCTCGAGGTCTCTGGTTTCGAGCGCCGCCGTCAGAGCTTTCAGCGTGGATCGATAAGCGTCTTCTAATGAATTTAAGGCGTTGTCGAGTTCGATTGTTCGCTGCTCAACCAACTCCTCCAAATGATTTTCGTAGCGCTGCTTGGCAACAAGCAAATCCTGATGCTCCAGGGCGCGCTTCACTACAGCTTCTACCTGCCGCAGGTCAAACGGCTTCATGACATAGTCGAAAGCGCCGAGCCGCAAGGCACCGATCGCACTCTCGACAGTCTGGACACCACTGATCATGACGACCACCGTATTTGGTGAGATGCGACTTACGTGCGGGATCATATCGAGACCACTCATGCCGGTCATGGTGATATCGCTCACTACCAACTGAAAATCGCCGTTCGCTAGATGCTCGAGCGCGTCCTCAGCCGATCCGGAAACAGTGCAGTCGTGGTCGTCGGTGAGGAGATCGAAGAGAATTGCGGTTATCTCGGGCTCATCATCGACGATAAGAATGCGCGATTTCATGCTATCTACCATTTTTTCCGACTCCTAATTCTGAGGATAACTAAGCCGTACCGGCGCGTTGGATCTCGACAAGAGGTGATCTAGGGAATGAGGCTCGAGGGAAGTCCCGCCTCTAAGGGACAGCCTTAGATTCTACAGATTTAGCACACCCGTGGCAAACATGTTTTTACAGGCCGCTAAATTGCTGAAGGAGTGAGGGTTGGCCCGGACTCGGCCGATATTGACGGAGGGCAAGGGGAAGCGCGCGTCGCCGGATTAAAGGCACGCGCGCCCCCTGACTCTGGGTATTAAATCAATAACGAGCTGGCTTGCGCTGTCCTTTGCGAATCTTGTAGGTGTAAACGGCTGCACCACCGCCACCGGCTAGAGCTCCGATAGCCGCACCCTTCTTGCCGCCGGCAATGCCGCCGATCAGGGCTCCACCGAGTGCGCCGCCGGCCGTAGTAAGCTTATCCCTGTGCTTTTCCCAGAAGCTTCTGCCATGCTTGTGGCCATCTCCGACGCAAGCGTAATGCGTGTGCCAGTAATTGCCGTGTCTGTGCCTCAGATTCCCGCAGGTCCTGGCCGAGGCAGGCACCGACAACAGCGCAATAAATGTTAATACAACCAGAACAGAAAGTATCTTTCTCATCATTCTTCCTTTCGACGTTATGGCGTCGCTTCGGGAGAGTCATGGTTTCTCTGAAGGGGGGCGTGCCGCCAATTCTAGAAGTGAAAGTACTCGTTGTCGAGTAAAGGGGCTTGAACAAGATAAACTAGAGGTGATGGTGCCGGAGGTCGGACTCGAACCGACATGAGTTTGACCTCGCCAGATTTTGAGTCTGGTGCGTATACCAATTTCGCCACTCCGGCTTTGGGGAAAAGAATAATAAGTCGAGTTGTTCGTGAATCGCAACCGGAGAGACGTTCGCCAGTAAACCCAAGGCTGACAAACAGCTTGAGTATCTTTGACCCGACGAATGAGGGCTGTTATTTTCGCTTCCACAACGTGAAAGCAAAAACTCTTTTGGAAACTAAAAATTCTGGCGCGGCACGTCACACAGCCATCTCCGCTGCCGGAACCGCAGCTTCGTCAAAAAGTTTTCCCGAAGGCTTTTCCCAATCGCAGGGCGGGGGCAAAGTAGAAGCTGGATCCAAACCGCCATTGAAGTGGGCGGGTGGAAAGCGTTGGTTGCTTCCCCACCTCACAGGGCTTTGGCAGCCTCATTTCAACAGCCGCTACGTTGAGCCCTTCTGCGGTGGGCTGGCCGTGCCACTGGGTTTGCGTCCAAAGCGCGCTCTTTTGAACGACATCAACCCGCACCTCATAAACTTCTACACGCATCTGCAACGAGGTCTGGCGCTAACAATCGAGATGAAAAACGGGGAGCAGTGTTTTTACCGGCAGCGGAATCGATTCAACGAACTAGTCAACACCGGAAAAGAGAAAAGCGCGGAAGCCGCACAACTTTTCTACTATCTGAATCGCACCTGCTTCAATGGGCTTTGCCGCTTTAACCAGAGCGGCGAATTCAATGTGCCGTTTGGGAAACACACGTCAATCACTTACGCCACCGACTTTTCCGCGTACCGCCAGGTTTTGAAGAACTGGAAATTTACCAACGGCGATATTGAATTACTACCCCTAGGGCCTGACCATTTCATATATGCCGACCCACCCTATGACGTTGAGTTTACAACCTACAGCGCCGGCGGATTTGGTTGGGACGACCAGGTTCGTACGGCCAAGTGGCTGGCGGCGCATCCGGGGCCGGTGGTGCTCTCGAACCAGGCTACACCTCGCATTGTTGAGCTTTATGAGAAACTGGGATTCAAGATCAGTTATCTGGATGGGCCACGACGCATAAGTTGCACCGGAGACCGCGCGGCGGCGCGCGAAGTTTTAGCACTGAAGAATCTAAAGAGTGGACCAGAGATTAGTAATCTTGAGTGATTTTAATTCAAAAGCATGGCTACCCGAGTTGATTTACGAAGGCGGTAGCTTCAAACGGGATAGAGCAATCTTATGTGACGATGTGGGCCGCATCCATCGCACTGCTTCGGGCGATGAAGTCGAAGATCCGATCCGATTAAAGGGTCGTGTCATTCTCCCCGGTCTAATCAATGCCCATTCACACGCCTTCCAGCGCGTGATTCGCGGCCGCACGGAACTTCGTACGGCAAACAGCAGGGACAGTTTCTGGACCTGGCGCGAAATGATGTACAGCGCCGCAGCGCGACTGACGCCCGAGGACGTTTACGACGCCTCGCGCATGTCATTTCTCGAAATGGCGCTTAGTGGCATCACAACTGTCGGTGAATTTCATTACCTGCATCACGCGCCGGATGGTAGCACCTACGACGATCCCAATCTGCTGGCAAAAGAAGTTGTGCGCGCCGCAAATGATGTCGGCCTGCGTATCGCGTTGTTGCGAGTAGCCTATGCACGGTCGGGTTACGAGACTGAAACGAACCCTCAGCAAGCTCGCTTCATAGAAACGAATCCGGAAACTTATTTAAAGAATGTCGAACAGCTCAACAGCGACTTAAAACAAAGCGGAATGGCACCCGCTAAGGCTTGGGCAGGAGTGGCGCCACACAGCGTGCGCGCCGTGCCGCTTGCTTATCTAAAAGAAATTACTGGTTTCGCGAACGAACGGAAACTTCCCACTCATATGCATGTTGCTGAGCAACAGGCTGAGGTTTCTGCTTGCATTGAAGAGTATGGCAGATCCCCGGTTGCGTTGCTTGCGACCGAGGGTCTGCTCAGCGAGCGATTCACCGGCGTGCATTCGATTCACGTATCCCCAAAAGCTATCGCGATGGTTGCGGAGGCGCGCGCAATGGTTTGCGCGTGTCCGACTACTGAGCGAAATCTTGGCGATGGCATTCTTCCAGCTGATGGTTATTTCAAACAAGGCGTGCGCGTGGCGCTGGGAACGGACAGCCAGGTCCAGATCGACTTACTCGAGGACGCGCGCGAACTTGAGTATCACGTGAGGTTACAGAGGATGGAGCGCGCAGCATTGGAGGGCTCTTCCCGTCCCGAAGGAGCCGAACCTGACGCTCGAATGTCTGACCTGGCTGGAAGTTTGTTTGACTGCGCGACTATCAATGGCGCGGAGAGTCTTCAGTTTCCGGGTGGCACTCTTCAGCCGGAACGCGCCGCTGATTTCTTTACAGTTGATCTCAACGATGCGTCGATAGCCGGAGCCTCGCCCGACGATCTCCTCCCGAGTATCGTTTTCTCGCTCTCAAGAACGGCAGTGAGAGATGTGGTAGTTGGGGGTAAGCGGATTGTTGAGGATGGGCGACATTCGTTACAGGATGAGATCGTTGTACGATTCAAGGCACTGCAGAAGAGGTTATGGTCCTAGCCTGCCAAATAGATCGTAATGACCCTTCAACAAACACTCGCCGAATTAGTTGGTATTGATTCGGTCTCATCGCGTTCGAATGTCGAAATTATTGGCTACCTGACGAGTCGCTGCGAAGCTTTGGGGCTGCGCGTTAAGCGATTTCCCTACAGGGATGAAAGTGGAACCGAAAAAGTTAACCTGGTTGCGCTTGCCGGCGCCGAGTTGTCTCGGAATCGCGAAGACGCTACCGAGGTTGAGCTTGCCCTGGTTGGTCACACCGACACTGTTCCTTACAATCCAAATTGGGAAGATGCACTGAAACTCAGCGAACGCGAACGAAAACTTTACGGGCGTGGCGCCTGCGACACAAAAGCGTTTATTGCGGCGGCTCTATCAGCAGTTGAAGCGGTTGATCTTAAGAAGCTCGCCCGGCCGTTAGCACTTATTTTTACTGCTGATGAAGAAGTTGGGTTGATCGGTGCAAAGCGATTGGCTGAAGCGCGAGTCCTGCGCGCGAGTTACAGCATCGTCGGTGAACCTACTTCCCTGCGTCCCATGCGCGCCGGAAAAGGTTACTGCCTGGCAGAGGTCCTTGTTAAGGGGCGCGAAGGTCACAGTGCCTACCCAAGCCTGGGAAGGTCAGCAGTGTTTGGCGCCGCGCGTTTGTTAGCCAGAATTGAAGACATCGCCGGTCAACTGCGAAGCGAAGAACATTCGGCGTTTGATCCGCCGTTCACAACTCTCAACGTTGGTACTGTTCGCGGCGGCTCGGCGAAAAACGTGATTGCCGGCGAGTGTCGCTTCACGCTCGAATGGCGCCCAGTGCCGGGACAAGATCCGGGACGGCTTCTCGGTTTGCTTTCCGCGGCCATTGACGAGGAGAAGAAGCGCGAATCTGATTTCGAATGCGAGGTGGACGCCGCCCGCGCAGACGAAGGGTTCGAAACCGCTTCTCATTCCAACCTCGTCAAGCTGCTCGAAGAGTTGTCCGGATTGGAGGCCGGAACTGTAGCCTTCGGCACCGAAGCGGCCCAGATGGCCAAACTGGGCGCGGAAGCGGTGGTTCTGGGGCCCGGCAACATTCGTGTGGCTCATCAAACGGGCGAGTTTGTTCCTATTGATGAGCTTGAGAGGTGCGTTGAAATCCTTACGAAAGCAGTGGAAAGGCTTTGTTTGTAGAGGTTATTTCCTCGATGGTAAAGCACCTCACGACAAGCACGGCCTAACAAACCGTGGCCTAGGCAACTAGGCAGGCTTTGAATCCATCGGAACTGTTCATAATATTCAGTTGATAACGTCCAATCTGTAATATGAACCGCACTAATAACCATCTGTTACTCGTAATCCCTGCTGTCTTCTCGCTTATAGGGTCTATCGGCGCTACTGCCCAAACTTCCCAACCTTCTCCTCTTACCAGCCGCGAAGTTGTTGCTCTCGTTTATCAGTTGCCAAAGCATCCCGAACAACGCGACGAGATCGTAGAAGAAATTCGCAAACGCGGCATTGCTTTTCCGCTCACTGACGGCATGCGTTCGCTGGTGGCGAGCAAGAGCGGCAACGACGTGCTGTTGCGCCGCACGCTCGAAGAAGCTGAACGAAGAAGGGTGAATCCCGCGGCTTCGTCGCGCCCCGCGGAGGCGGAAGCGAATCAACTTCTGGGCCAGACGCGCGCCGCAACTCTGGCGGCAGCTGCAGCAATGCCTGACTTCCTCGTCAAGCAACTGATTAAGCGTTCGGTGGCGTACGGCACAACTAGCAACTGGCTGCCGCAAGACAACCTCACGATCGCAGTCGGCTATAGGGCGAATGCCGGCGAGCAATACAAGGTGTTGGCCGTTAATGGGATGCCGCTGAGCCAGGAAGCAAGGGAAAGCAGAGACTACAGCAAAGACGTTGCACCAGGGGCGACGTCCAGCGGCGTCGAGTACATTTCTGCGGTTGCGGATGTTTTCACGCCTGAGTCAAAGACTGAATTCAAAGTTGCCGACACCGATCTGATCCAGGGCCGCCGCACGTTGGTTTTCGAGTATCAAATCGAAAAGTCTTTTTCCAAACTCACCTTGAAGGCGGACGAAGCTTCGGCAAGTGTTGGTTCTCGAGGACGCGTCTGGATCGACCGGGAAACTAATCGCGTGCTGCGCTTCGAGCAGATCGCTACCGAAATACCTGGCGACTTTCCAATCACTGCCGCCAGCAGCCTGATCGACTACGACTGGGTTACTATTGGTGAGAACAAGTATCTGCTGCCCACGCACTCTGAAATCCTGCTGACGACTGTGGGCCGAAATAGGACGATTCAGAGTCGTAACGAAATTCGCTTCCGTAGTTACCAGAAGTTTGGCGCCGAGCTGAAGGTGATCGATGAGATCGATGAAAAAGATTTTGGACCGGAGAAACCGTAAACCATTTTTTGCCATCGCGTTCGCACTTCTGGCGACGCTCGTTTCTGCAAACCAGCAACCTGCCTCAGCTCAGGCGAAGCCCGATAAAGACTACTTAGTTTATGTTCTCTCCGAGGGTGCGGATCAAATTTCTCTGATTCGTTTTGGCCCAGGCGGGGCGCGCATCGATCACGAATTGCCGACCGGCGACATGCCCACCGATATTGACGGGCCACACGGAATCGCCATCTCCCATGACAAGCAGTTTTACTACGTTTCACTAGCACATGGCCGTCCATTTGGATCCGTTTGGAAGTATTCGGCCACAGACGATCGCGTTATGGGTCAGGCAACGCTGGGTTTCTTTCCAGCCACCATGGACCTCTCGGCGGATGGCAGCCTGCTTTACGTGGTCAATTTCAACCTACACGGCGACATGGTGCCTTCTTCGGTTTCGGTGGTAGCGACTGAGCCGATGCTCGAAGTCGCCCGCATTAAAACCTGCAAGATGCCGCACGGCTCGCGCCTGAATCCTCAAGGGACGAAACACTATTCAGCCTGCATGATGGACGACATGCTGGTGGAAATTGACACTCACACCCTGAAAGTGTCGCGGCATTTCCTGCTGACAAAAGGGAGAGAGATGGGGATGAACGGCCCGCCGTCGGAGTCGAAGCCACCAGTGTCCGGAGCTGGGGGAATGAAGCACATGGATATGGGCGGTCATGGAATGGAACCCCCTAAAGCGGGTGACGTATCGTGTTCACCCACGTGGGCCCAACCTTCCGTTTCTGGTTCGTCAATCTTTGTAGCTTGCAACAAGTCGAGTGAGATTGTTGAAGTAGACGCGGCTGGTTGGAAGGTTACCAGGCGAATGCCGGCGCGCGCCGGAGTCTACAATCTTGCTGTTACGAAAGATGGAACGCGGTTGATTTCCACCAACAAACGCGACCAATCAGTCTCGGTAATCGAGATTAAGACTGGCCGCGAACTCGCGAGAATTCCTACTCGTCGAAAAGTGCTGCACGGCGTGGTCGTTTCGCCCGATGATAGGTATGCCTTTGTTTCTGTCGAAGGAATTGGAGCCGAACCCGGCACTGTTGAAATAATCGACCTCGCCGCACTCAAGATAGTGGCCAGCGTAGATGTCGCCGAAGAAGCTGCCGGCATCGATTTCCTGCGAATTGAACCCGCGAAGTAATCGGCCTGGCGCGGTCTGCTATCACTCGATCATTTACTACTCATCTACTTCCGTAATCGTCCTCAAATGTCGACACTCTCTATCCGATCGGCTCCAACGGTGAACTAGAAAGGCATTTTGCAGTTGCTCGCATCTCGCTATGCTCCATCATATTGTCCGCAGGAATTGATTCAGGTATAGGCATTGCTTCGTTTCGCCTTAATCCGAGTAAGTCGCACTAAGGAGACTCCTCAGTGAAGCCGAGAATACTAATCGTTGATGACGATGAGGCGATCACACAACAACTCTTTTGGACGCTCAGCGACGATTATGACGTGTTGACGGCTAACGATATGCAAACTGCCGTGCGCCGCGCGAAGGTTTATGAACCGGCGGTCTCAATCGTCGATCTGCACTTGCCGCCGGAAGTCGATTCACAGGAAGTTGGACTCAGAATTCTTGAATACCTGAAATCTCATATCCCCGAATCCAAGGTGCTGGTTATGAGTGCCTCCAGCGGTATTGAAACGCGCAAGGCCTGTTTCGCCGTTGGCGCTGATGAGTTTCTCGACAAGCCCTTTGATATCGAAAAACTGCTGTCTACGATGCGCCGTATGGCGCCGCGTTCCCTCGATCTTGCATAGATCAGCCGCAAACAATCCCTTTCCCCGCGCCCCAACTCCACTGTTACTGACTTCTCTCTGTCCGTCTGCGATAATCCCCAACTCAATACTGACGTTCCAACCAAGGTCCGCCTTTTGGCAGTGGACTAAATATCATTTGCCGGCTCGACAACAGACGTCCGTCGGACTTTTACAAACTAGTCCCGAAACAACATCGATGAGTGAAGCAAGTGACAAAGTAAGCGGCGTAGTTGAACTCCCAATCTTCCCGTTAGCGATCATTCTGTTTCCCGGCGTGCCTCTTCCATTGCACATTTTTGAGCCGCGCTACCGGCAATTGTTGAACGATGTTCGGGCCGGAAATAATCTTTTCGGCGTCTCTTATTTTGACGCATCGACGACGGAAAAACAGATCCCGCCCGTGGGTCATATCGGTTGCGTCGCTGAAGTGACGGAGACACAGACGTTGCCGGACGGGCGCTCAAACATTCTCACCGTTGGGGTAATCAGATATCGCGTTGAAGAATTTGTGGACCACAGTGACCCTTATCTGATGGCGCGAGTGAGCTTCTTCGAGGATGATGACGAAGACAATGCGCTCTTGCGCGAGAGTTCGAAGGCAGTTGCCGAAACCTTCTCCCGCATTGCGCGCGCGGTGCGGGTGATCAATGACGAGCGAGCAAATCTTCCGGACATCTCCGACACTGAGCCTCAACGTCTCTCTTTTCTGGTAGCGGCCGCTATGGAAGTGGATGCCGATGTAAAGCAGGAGCTACTCGAACTGCGTCGGACTTCCGAGCGGTTACAGCGCTTGCGCGAGATGCTCACTAGGGTTGTGTCCAATTACGAAGAGCGAGCGCGGGTGCATGAGCTGGCAAAGCGCAACGGCCACAGCCGCAAGAAGATTGAGTTCGAGTGACAAATGGGAAATGAAAAAAGATCTGGCGAGAGAAATACGCTCAATGATAAAAGGGGTCACAATTGCCTGCAGACGCTAACAGTGTAATGACAGTGCACGTTCTTTTTTTTGGTGCTGCCCGGGATGTGGCTGGCAGTGGTGAGGTCGACGTGGTCCTGAATGGTGCTGCTACTGCCCAAACAGCGTTTGCGGCAGTGTTGGAAAAATTTCCCGAGCTGCGTCGTTTCGGCCGCTCGCTCTTGTTTGCAGTGAACCAGGAATATGTATCGGCAGAATCGAGCGACCGCGAAGTGAAGGAGGGAGACGAACTAGCGGTGTTTCCGCCGGTAAGTGGTGGGGCTTCAGCGAAGACAAATAAGAGCGAAGAAACTGAAGAGTCGACTGCCGGGACCTCGGGCGTCTCGCCCGCCTCAACGACGAAAGCCCCCCAGGCAGATAAGAAAGCTCACGACTTCTTTGAGCTAACGACTGAGGTGATCGACGTCGGCGCTGTTGCCCGTCGAGTTGTACTCCCTGAATGCGGTGCGACAGTCACGCTTGACGGCTATGCGCGCGAGTGGACGCACGGGCGCCAGACTCTCTATCTGGTTTACGAAGCCTATGCGCCGATGGCCCTGCGCGAATTGCTACGATTGGGGCAAGAAGCTCATGCGCGATTTGAGATTGCGCATATCGGCATCGTCCATCGCACGGGTCGGCTGGAAATTGGCGAAACCAGCGTCGTGATCGCCGTCAGTGCACCTCATCGGCGGGCGGCGTTTGAAGCTTGCGAATGGGCCATCCGCGAACTCAAGCGCACGGTGCCTATTTGGAAGAAAGAAGTTTTCGAGGACGGTGAAGTGTGGGTGGAAGGCGAAGGCTCAGGTCAAAGCACCGGCGGGGCACACCCACCTTCCTTACCGAGAGCTGATCCGACTTGAGTTGTAAAGCCCCGCCTGAAGCGGTTCAAGATAAGATCAACCGAGAAACCAGACTGACTCTCTGGTTTGGAAGGCGGGCTTGCCCCGCGGATTGGTTATATGCACTGGGATTAACTCGCCGGCGTTTCCTCAATTTCTTCTTCTGACGCTTCAACCAGCGATGCGCTTGTCACCTTATCGCCTTCTTCAATCTTGATCAGCCTGACGCCCTGCGCGCTGCGGCCGGTCTTGCGAATATGGTCGGCTTCCAATCGGATCAACTTAGCCTGTTGCGTGATGATCATGATCTCCGACTCCGCATCAACTGGGAAAACGGCCACTACCTTCCCGGTCTTGTCAGTCGTCTTCATGTTAATAACGCCCTTCCCGCCGCGGGACTGCAAGCGGTAGGTAGTGATGGGCGTTTGCTTGCCATAACCTTTCTCTGAAACGGAAAGCATTTTCTCTGAGTCATCTGCAGAAACCGGGCAAAGGGAAACGACATAATCATCTTTGCGCAGATCAATACCGCGCACGCCTCTTGTCGCCCGGCCCATCGGCCTGACGTTTTTCTCGTCGAAGCGAATAGCCTGGCCATCATGTGTCGCGATAAAGATGCGCTTGGTGCCATCGGTAAGCACAACGTCAAGCAGCTCGTCGCCTTCGTCGATATTGATGGCTATGATTCCGTTGGTGCGGATGTTTTGAAAATCAGCGAGTGAAGTCTTCTTGATTGTGCCTTTGCGCGTAACCATGACCACATATCGCCCAGCGGCGAAATCACGCACCGGCACAACGCCCGCGAGTTTTCTGTCGGAAGGAATATTGATTAGATTGACGACAGCTTTGCCGCGCGCCGAAGCAGCGGCGTCCGGCACTTCATGAACTTTCAGCTTGTAGACCATACCGTCGTCGGTAAAGATCATGATGTAGGCATGGGTGGAGGCAATGAACAGATGCTCGACGTAGTCACTGCCCTTTGCAGCCGCGCCAAATCGGCCTTTACCGCCCCGACCCTGCCGTTGATAAGTAGTAACCGGCGTGCGCTTAATGTAGCCGTTGTTGGTGACGGTGATCGCGACATCTTCGTCGGCGATCAGATCTTCGATTGAGTATTCAACCCCTTCATCGACAATCTCGGTTCGTCGCGCGTCGCCAAATTCTTTCTTAACCTCTTCGAGCTCGTTGCCGATTACGCGTCGCAATGAACTCTCATTCGCCAGAATCTCCTCCAATTCCGCGATGAGCTTGATGATGCCTTCATACTCGTCCGTGATCTTCTGCCGTTCCAGTGCGGATAGGCGGCGCAACTGAAGATCAAGGATGGCCTGTGCCTGCAACTCCGAAAACCCAAGCCGCTCCATGGTCTTTTGTAACTTGCCCAGGTAAGTTTTCAGCGGGGTGTCTGAAGGAGCGCCCTTCCACGTCTTCACTTCGCTCATGGTCTTCATCTGCCCCGTTAACCATAGCCGGGCTTCATCGACCGAGCGTGAGTTGCGAATCAGCGTGACGATGTAATCAAGCGTATCGATCGCCTTCGTCAGACCTTCCAGGATATGGGCGCGTGCTCGCGCTTTCCGCAGCTCGTATTCTGTGCGCCGGCGCACCACTTCGCGACGGAAATCGACGAAGCACTCAAGCATCTGCTTGAGGTTGAGAACGCGTGGCTGCCCGTTAACGATCGCCAGATTGATTACGCCAAACGAAGACTGCATCGGCGTCAACTTGTAGAGCTTGTTGAGCACAACTTGCGGCACGGCATCCCGCTTAAGTTCAACGACGATGCGCATGCCGGTGCGATCCGATTCATCGCGCAGGTCGGACACGCCCTCCAGCTTTTTCTCATTGATTAATTCGGCAATACGCTCGATCAGCCGGGCTTTGTTCACCTGAAAAGGTATTTCAGTGATCACGACCGCATCGCGCTCATGAGTCCCGCGTCCAATGCGATCTATTCCGGCGCGCGCGCGCATTTGAATTATTCCGCGGCCTGTCAGGTACGACCTCTTAAGCTCTTCGCCTCCATAGACAAATCCTCCGGTTGGGAAGTCGGGCCCGGTTACCATTTTTATCAAAGCCTCTATGGCGATATCCGGTTTGCGCAAAAGGGCTAAGGTGGCATCGACGATCTCGGTGAGGTTGTGGGGTGGAATCT
This sequence comes from Acidobacteriota bacterium, assembly GCA_030854715.1. Classification (GTDB taxonomy): domain Bacteria; phylum Acidobacteriota; class Blastocatellia; order Pyrinomonadales; family Pyrinomonadaceae; genus PSRF01. The sequence goes on along the minus strand of JALYSR010000243.1, from coordinate 3,639 downwards.
TCGTAGCCATCCCCACTGCAATTCCATCCGAACCATTAATTAGCAGGTTGGGTATCCGCGTCGGCAGCACCTTCGGCTCACTCAGAGACTCGTCGTAGTTTGGTTGAAAATCGACGGTCTCTTTTTCGAGATCCGCCAGCACCACATTAGTCACGCGCGCCATGCGTATTTCCGTATAACGCATCGCTGCGGCGGCGTCGCCATCAACCGATCCGAAATTTCCCTGACCATCGACCAGCGGATAGCGCATTGAAAAATCCTGCGCCAATCGAACTATTGTGTCGTATACGGCAGTGTCACCGTGGGGATGGTATTTACCGATCACGTCACCGACGATGCGAGCGCTCTTTTTGTAAGCTTTGTTGTAAGTGTTGCCGAGTTCATGCATCGCCCAGAGCACGCGGCGGTGAACGGGCTTGAGCCCATCGCGCACGTCGGGCAAAGCGCGCCCGATGATCACGGACATGGCGTAGTCGAGATACGAGCGCCGCATCTCGTCTTCTATGTTTATATGATCGCGTTCAGAAGTTGTTTCCATCCCTCAACCTTTCCAGTACAATTCGCCCACTGTGGGACTTGCTGTCAAACTTTGCGAGCGGGCACAGCACCAGGTTCTGTCTTTCAGTTTGCTCGCAAATTATGCTGTCTTGGAGTGAACCTCTTCGCGCAGGATTTAAAGTTTAATATGGTAGCGCGCGGGTAACTCATCGGCCAGAAAAAGTAAGGTTTATTGTATCCCAAAATGTGAGTTTGTCGCAACCCAAAAAGGTTCTAAAACCCTAATAGAATCAAGGGCTTCGGGTAATAAACAACTTTAGGAATTACTGCTGACAATCAGGGGTCGAAACGATCGTCGATTCCAGTTGTATTTGGGCTGCAGTTCGACGTCGAATCTCTCACATGAATGACGAGAGAAAGATTCATCGCGGTCGCGAGCGACTGGAACTGAAGTTGCCCGTTCGCGTACGGTGTCGGGAGACGCCAGACTTTGAGTGGACTGAAATTACTCGTCTGCTCGACGTCACGCCCTTTGGTGCCCGCTTCACTTTGAAACGACCAGTAGAAAAAGGCCGTCTTCTGCACATGACGATTCCTATGCCGCGACAGTTGCGCGTGTTTGATCATGTGGAGGATCAATACCGCGTGTGGGCGTTGATCCGTAATGTAAAAGCTGCATCAACCCCTGAAGACAAAGCGGTTGTGTTTGAGGTTGGCGTTGCATTTATCGGAAAGCGGCCGCCCCGAAGTTACCAGGATGACCCAGCGAAGCGTTATGTGATTGGCGACACCAGACAAGACAGTTTAACCATCGCTGAAGAATTGGTTCCGACGGAGATGACCCAGTCAGATAAGCGGTCCCATACGCGACACAATATTCCTGTTGATATGTTGATTGAGACATTCAACGAGAAGGGTGAGTTGGAGTTGAGCGAGCATACCGTCGCCGAAAACATTAGTCCAAAAGGAGCGGCAGTTTATACAACGCTTTCGTTACCAGTGGGTCGCTTTATCAGGCTGTCAAGTGAACAGTTTAAGATGACAGTATTTGCCGCTGTGCGGGGCCTCAGTATGGGCCCCTCCGGCGTGCCGCGCATTCATGTAGAATTTGTCGATCGCGAATGGCCACTTTAAGCCGGGCAGTACTGAGGCCGACCGGATCCCAGCATTGCTTTCAGTCGGAGTTTCCAGGCAAACTGTTTCAAACCTTCTCATAACCTCTCAAAAAACAAGTGAGCGATTCGGAAAGATCATCGGGAGAAAGAGTGGCTACACACTCCCGGCATGGCGAGGCAGCGCTGCCACAGTGGCTGATCGGTTCGCTCCGTCCTATCGTAAACTTTTTTAGCAAGCTCTTTTGGGGACTGGAACACAAAGGCGTGGAGAATATCCCCCAAAACATCGGTCTGATCATCGCAGCCAATCACCAAAGTTATGGTGATCCCTTTTGGTTATCAATACCGATCAAGGGGCGCATCCGTTACCTCGCCTGGAGCGAAGCGTTTTCGTGGCCGCTGGTTGGAAAAGTCATCAGACGTCTGGGGGCCTGGCCCCTTCAGGTTGAGGGAAGCGACCCGACGGCAATTCGTCGATCCTTAAACTGGCTGCGTGATAACGGCGTGGTGGTGATTTTTCCCGAAGGTGAGCGCGGGCTGCCCGATGGTTCGATGAGACACCTGAAAGGCGGGGCTGTGCGAATTGCTATGGAAGCCGGCGTTCCCATTCTTCCCGTCACAATTCGTGGGGCTAATCGAGTCTGGCCCGCGGACAAGAAATTTCCTCGCCTGGGAAAAGTTGAGATCACCTATCACCCAATTTTCCACGTCGAACAACGTCCGGGAGAAGAGACGCGCGCTTGTGCACGTCGAGAGACTGAGCGGTTGGCTGAGATTATTCGGTCAGGTATCTAATAATCATTTCGTATCCAGTACACGAAGCATGTCTTCGTGAATCAGCCCGTTGCTGGCAAGCACCTTTGGCGTGTAGATGTCCAGCGGCGCGCCGGTGAAGTCACTTACGCGTCCGCCGGCCTCCTCAACCAGAAGTATGCCTGCGGCAGTGTCCCAGGGCTTCAGGCCATCTTCCCAGAAACCATCGAAGCGTCCACAGGCTACGTAGGCGAGATCGAGCGCCGCCGAACCGTCGCGTCTGACAGCCTGGGCCGTCATGGTAAAGTTTGCAAAGTCGCGCGTAAAGTCTGGCCGCTCGCGAACGTTGTAAGGAAAACCAGTGCAGAGCATGGCAGCGTTCAGATCGTCAACGGTCGAAACGCGCATAGGGCGTTCATTTAGAGTTGCGCCCTGACCACGTTCGGCGGCAAACGTTTCATCGCTCGTTGGATCGTAGACCACACCGATTTCGATTGCACCGGCGCGTTCAACTGCGATCGAAACACAAAAGCAGGGATAACCATGCGCAAAGTTAGTGGTCCCATCAAGCGGATCGATAATCCACTTCCAGTCATTTGTTCCTGAGGCCGCCTGGATGCCATCAGTGGCGCCGGATTCCTCAGCGAGAATTGCGTGGCGCGGATAATGAGATTTGATCCTCTCGATGATAAGTTTTTCCGAAGCAAGGTCGGCTTCAGTCACCAGGTCGATGTCACCCTTGTTAGATACTTGTAGCGCTCGCCCTAAACGATCGACAAGAATGGCGCCAGCATCGCGCGCTGTTTGAATTGCAAAATTAAGCAATCGGCTCTCTCTCTCTCTCTTCTTATTTTGATTTTGCGGACGTCTTTGACAGGATATATCAAAACTTTGGCTACTCGCGAATGGGTACACAGGAATGGACCACTTCATTGTGGCATTGATTTTGCCGTCCCTCAAAAAAGACGTAGTGACTGTTCGGTTAGCATGCGAAGCGAGGAATTTTCCGTTGCTTACTCAAGAACGCAAGAATCAAACAAATACAGCCGACTATACTTTTAACACCCAATGAGAACGAGTGCAGAATCCATCTTTGATATTGTTCGGCACCAGATGCAGCCCATGTCCCAACAATCCACTGGTGGGTTTTGGATAACCGCCGCACTGGCGATGTGTTTGGCGGCAACTATCTGTTCGGGATCAGTCTACGCGCAGCGAAAGAAACCGGACGCTCGACGCTGCCGGTAAAGTCATAAACTCTAAAGTACTGAGT
>JALYSR010000226.1 GCA_030854715.1 Acidobacteriota bacterium | reverse complement strand
CAGCAACTCAGTCCAGCAGAGAAAGCGGACGCGACAAAGGGTCACAGTTTTCACGCCGGCTTCCCAACAGGAGGCGTCCGTCAACGCTATGCTCGATCAGGTCATCGCCTGGGGCGGCGCGTTGAAGACGCTGCGGGAGAAACAATCGGCAGAGACCATCGAGTGATGAGCGGTATGATCGCGATTATCGCTATCGGCCGGAAGTGCTAAGTTTAAGTTACGACGAAGCGTTGCGGCACTCGATAGCCGGCGAAAAAACGGCGACGCATTTCCGGTCGTGTATGCCGATGCTCCTGAGTTAGGCGGCAGGTTGCGCCCACATGAGCATTTTCATGAAAAGCCCTACTTCTTCAGCAACTTATTTTTGTCCAGAAACGCCAACACTGCTTCGTTAAATTCTTTCGGCTTCTCCATCATTATGAAGTGCCCCACGCCATCCCACATCTGAAACTCCATATTGGGAGCAATGTCACGGAAAGACAGTTCAAGGTTCGGTGGGTAGAACGGATTCTTAGCCATGATCGCGAGCACTGGCACCGTAATTTTGTCCTCTCCCCAAATCGAAGCGTCAGCCATCCCTTCCATCGCGCTCACTACAACGTGTTGCGGAGTATTCAGAAACGAAGCCTTGATTCGAGCTTTAGGTTCAGTCTGGAGATTCGGCCCCGCCATTGCAGCGAACATCTGCTGCGCGGACTCTTTATAATTTGGACTCCGAAAACCAGCGATCATGCGATCCATCATCGCCCTGTCGCCAAAGGGCCGCAACGTGCCATCAACAATCACAATCCCGAGGGTCTTCTTTGGATACTTGCGGTAGAACTGCCTCGCTACGGGCGTTCCCATGCTGTGGCCTACCAACACTGCGCGCTTCACTTTCGCATCGCGCAGGACGGCATCAACTGCTCTCGCGAAATAATCCATACTGTAGGTAGTTTGCGGTTTGTCGCTCTGGCCGTGGCCGGGAAGGTCGATCGCAATAACGCGGTTACGCTGTACGAAGTCAGGCACCTGGTCGCGCCAGCTATCCACGTTTTGCGTCCAACCGTGAACGAGGACCAGCGCCTCGCTGCCCTTGCCGTAGTTCACATAATGTATGCGCACTCCATCGAGTGTGGTGAATCGCGACTCTCCGGCTGAGCTGTTCTCAGCCTTAGGTGAACTCTCCAGGGCCTTAGTAGATCTGACTTCAAGTCGTTCTGATGGCACGACCGCCAGCACGAAAACGAGAAGTGCGACGATGCCGGACAGCGCACGGATGAACATTTTCATTGAAGCTCCTTTGCGTATTTGGACGGTTGATATTGTTGTGTTCAGGGATTGTAGACGAGAAGCAATTGAGATCGCGAGCGGTCTAAGTCCAGCGGCGGGCGGGATAATATATAGGGACCTCTGATCAAGTTGTAGAACCGAGCGCCTTGCGCGAATGCTAAAAACTCGTTACTTTTTTGGACAACCGAGTTACCCTATTGGTAAATTCGCGCTACAAGTTTTGAATGAAACCGGCAACCTCGAGCGATTTTCGAATGATCGCGTTGGAAGGAGGCAATATGCCAGCAACCCACAGATTGCTGCTCCGAGTTTTCGTCTTCATGCTTGTTCTCTTTGCAACCCGGATCGCCATGTCAACACGTGGCGCCGTCAAGACCTGGGAACCGAAGACTTTTGCATCCGAAGCCAGGTTCGCCGATGGATTGGCTGCGTGGGAGCAAGTCTATTCGGTCTTGACTTCGCCTCGCTGCATCAACTGTCACACGGCGACAAACTATCCCCAACAGGGCGATGATCGCCATCGCCATTTCGCGAATGTGATCCGCGGTCCCGCCGGCAAGGGTGTGCCCGCGCTGAATTGTGTGAGCTGTCACCAAATGGTTAATGCCGACAGCACCGGAGTGCCCGGCGGCCCCGACTGGCATCTGGCGCCGTTATCGATGCGATGGCAAGACACAAACGACCAGCCATTGTCGAGCGCGGCGGTGTGTCGTGCCGTGACCGATCGTTCGAGGAATGAAAACATGGATGGGCGCGCGCTGTTGAAACATCATGAGGAAGCTGCGCTCGTTCTTTGGGCATGGAATCCGGGACGGCGACCTGATGGAACGAGTCGAACGTTGCCGCCGCTTACACATGCAGAGTTCGTCGCCGCTACCCGTACCTGGGTAGGGGCTGGCACCCCGTGCCCGCGGAGCAAATAGGAGGTCCACTATGGCAACTTATCAACTCAACGTAAATGGCCAAACCAAACAGGTGAACGTTGATCCTTCTACGCCTCTTCTGTGGGTTCTGCGTGAAGAGCTCAAGATGACAGGCACGAAATACGGTTGCGGCATCAGTGCCTGCGGCGCTTGTACGGTGCATGTTGCCGGCATAGCTACTCGCTCGTGCGTCGTTCCCGTGTCGCTGATTGGTGACCGTCCGATCGTTACGATTGAGGGCATCGGAACAGATCCGGTCGGTCGCGTGGTGCAGGACGCATGGGTGGAAAAGGACGTAGTGCAGTGTGGTTACTGTCAAAGCGGACAAATCATGAGTGCGGTCGCGCTGCTGAAAGCCACGCCCAAACCGACTGAAACGAATATTGAAGAATCGATGGGTGGAAATCTTTGTCGCTGCGCCGTCTACGTGCGCATCCGTGAAGCCATCAACAGCGCGTCTCAACAACTGAAGTAAAGGAGGCCGACCCGTGCAAGCAACATTCAAAGCTGACAACGACCTGAACCTGAATAGGCGCAGCTTCCTGCGTGTATCTGGCGCTGCCGCCGGTGGCTTGTTGGTCTTTTTGTACCTCGATCTTCCCGCATTTGCAGAGGAAGGAAATCAAGCGCCATCGCCGAAAATCTATCCGCCCGACGCGTTCGTTCACATCAGGCCAAATGGTCAGATCATGATCACGGTAAATCGGCTCGAGTTCGGCCAGGGCGTGCAAACTTCGCTGCCGATGATCCTCGCCGATGAAATGGACGCCGACTGGTCGCAGGTCGTGGCTGAACTCGCACCAGCAGCGGATGTCTACAAGGATCCTCTTTTCGGCATTCAGATGGTCGGTGGTTCCGGCTCCATCGCGCATTCGTTTCAGCAATACCGAGAGTTGGGAGCCAAGACACGCGCGATGCTTATCGCTGCCGCCGCGGATCGTTGGCATGTAACGCCTGACCAGTGCCGCACGGAAAATAGTGTTGTGTATGGTCCGAGTAATCAATCAGCTCGTTATGCCGAACTCGCGAATGACGCCGCACGAAAACCTGTACCAGAAAAAGCACGTCTCAAAAATCCGTCAGAGTTTCGGCTCATTGGCAAGCGAGTTCGGCGGCTGGATGGTCGAGCGAAGTGTGAT
>JALYSR010000177.1 GCA_030854715.1 Acidobacteriota bacterium | reverse complement strand
CGACAACAGTGCTCAGCCCACCCTCGGTCGATATCAGGTTGGAAGTTTTAGCATTGGCAGTCGCCGTCGCCCGGAACTGCTCATCGCCATGGCGATCAGTGATGCGCTACACCCGGCCGAACTTTGGCTGAGCGCTGTAGCACCCGGGGACACGATCGAGAACAGTCTCATGGTTCGTGTGAGTCGGCATAACGATCCACTACTGAATCAGTTCGCTCTCACCGAACCCGCGGAGATTATGTTGAGGAGCTTTGACGGCACGCCGATACAGGGTTGGCTAATGAAGCCGTTGGGCTGGCGAGATGATCGAAAGTATCCGCTGATTTTGAGTATTCACGGTGGACCACATGGAATGTCCGGCCGGGCATTCAATTCATCATTCCAGGTTTATGCAGCGCGCGGCTACGCGGTGCTCTATTTAAATCCGCGCGGCTCGAGCGGCTATGGACAGAAGTTTAGCGATGGCACCTTGAACGAATGGGGCGGCGGTGATTACAAAGATCTAATGGCGGGAGTGGATGAAGCCCTGCGCAGGAATTCCTGGATCGATCGAGATCGTCTGGGCGTTACCGGCGGGTCCTACGGTGGTTTCATGACCAACTGGATCATTACCCAGACGCCGCGTTTCAAAGCCGCGGTTTCGGTGGCGAGTGTCAGCAATTTGATTAGCTTCTATTCCACTTCGCTTTATCAGGATCTGATTCATGCGGAGTTTGGCGGCTTTCCCTGGGACAACTACGATTTGCTCTGGCAGTGGTCGCCGCTGCGATACGTCAGACAGACGCAGACGCCCACGATGTTCATACATGGCGAGCAGGACAATGACGTTCACATTACACAAGCGGAAGAGATATACACGGCACTGAAGCGGCGCGGAGGGGAGGCTGTCCTGGTCCGTTATCCCCGCGAGGGACATGGACTGCGAGAGCCGAAACATCGGGTTGATGCGCTCGAGCGTACGCTCGGTTGGTTTGATAAATATTTGAAGTAATGCCTCTTTGGACAAGCTTGAAAGTGCGAGTGGTATGAAGAAGGAAAGGATGAAGGATGGAGCCAGAAGTTGAGAGTTCAAGCTTTTTTAGCTTGCACTTTTATAACGGTACCTTTGCCTTATTGACCCTTCCGCGAGCGACGGCGAACGGGGGAACGTTCCTTGAGTAGGTCTTTGTGTCTTGTCGCGATAATGTAGCAAAGCCCCTGATAACTCAGACCCAACAAAGAGGCCGCGTGAGTTACACGCCCGTTAGCCTGAGCCAATGCCTGCTTAATCATCGTACGCTCGTACCTCAATATCCTGTCCTGTAAGTCGCAGGGCTTAGTCAAAAGAATTTCAGCCGCTTCCTCTGTGCTTAATTCGCCACGCAGACTTGTGGCAAGCTTTCCGGCAGCATCATTCAGTCTTAGTAGCACATCTTGACTCTGCGAGCCTGCCAGCCATTCACGCGCTTGCTGGTAGGCGGCTTGCAAAGTCGCCGGTGATAGCTGATCTACTTCTTCAATTAGCGTGAGTGCAGCGAGTCCGGCTGAGTTAAGCGCGTTTACTCGGAGAGCAACTTCAATCGCTCGCTGAAAGACAAACTGCGCGCGTTCCGTCCGGCCTAATCGCGCTAAGGCGATTCCTTGCGTTAGCAGAGCCTCGGCCATCATACAAAAGTGTCCGGCCCTATCTAACGCGGATACTGCTCTACGTGCTACGGCTTCAGCTTCTTTGAATTTTCCTTCCGCAATGAACACTTGCGCGCGCGTTTCGTCAATCTGAGCGGTGCGGGCTTTGTCTTTAAAACTAATTGTCAGGCGTCGGGCCTCGTCAAGGTACTTGTGCGCTTCTTTGTAGCGAGCCAACTTGTAGAGAAGGAATCCGACATTGTTTTTCACACTCGCCCGAAAGACGGGATTCTTCGCTAGTTTGAAGTGATGATCGGCCGCTTCGTATTCCTTGATTGCGCGTCGAAAATATTCTTGTTTGTTCTCCGCTGTGGCGAGATTCCGAAGGACGATCGCGAGTTCACTATGGTAGTCGCCTTTAACAGTATGGTTCGCTAGCTTCTGAAATAGCAGGGCGTTGTCGGTAAGAATTCCTAATGCTTCGTGGTATCGCGCGGCTGCCCATTCAACGGTGGTCAATTTTAGAAGTGCTCTTGCCCTGGTATTCCCTTCCGTCGTCAGTATTTTCAAAGCTTCGCGCAGCATGGTTCGCGCTTCATGCAATTCTCCAGCCCGCCAATAGCAATACCCGAGTTCAACGCGCGCGGCTGCAACCTTCTGTTGATCGCCAACTGACTCAAAATACGTGATGCTTTCGGAAATGAGGTTTTTTGCGGTTTCCTGCGCTTCTTTAATCTGAATCTTGCTGCCAATCCATCCGGTGAGAATACCGACACAGAGCAAAACTTCAGCCTCAACCGAAACATGGAGTTCTTCGGTTGCGGGCCTCTCTCCTACGCCTCGCCAGAAGCGGCGCATCGTGTCTTGTGCGCCTTCGTAATCGCCCTTGTCCTTTTGGTCCAGAGCCGTCTGACACCTGAGCAGAGCTTCATCATTCGCCGATAGGTGCGCCGTGTGCAGTGAGGCTATCTTCACGCCAGATAAACCTTTTCCCGTGAGAGTAAGAAAACTTGCTTCCCCGGCCCACGATATTAGTCACAGTCGCCGCGCCCTGCAAGAAGATTGGCAACTTGGTCTATTCTGTTTTTGTTGCAAGTAGTCTTGCATCCTCAAATCCAAAGGAGAAACAGAAAAATGAAACGCTTTGTATTAGCGATCGCGCTCGCTTGTGCGCTCTCGGTCATGGCTCTGGCAGGAGAGATACCCACTAGTGACGTGGCAGCGCCACCGCCGCCGCAAGCCTCAAGCCCAATAGTGGCGATTATCCTGACGATCATTAGCATCGTTCGTTAGGAATTCGCTTACTTGCTAGATGAAGGAAACTGCCTCTTGGCGGTAGAGTGGGAGTGTGTCTACAAAACAAGGGCGTTGCCGGCTCTTACAGCAGCAACGCCCTTTCTGAGTGCGGTATACTGTTCTCACCCCAGCAACCGCGACTGAACGAATACATTCAGCATCCGTCCAAAGTTAAGCGGGTTATAGTCCCATGTCAGCCACAGAGCAAGGAGCATATTATCTTGGGAATTCAGTGTTGATGCAAAATATCTTGCATCACAGGGATACAGATTTACGCCTAAATCACGGCGGAAAAGCTAGTCAGGTTGATGAACTCTAAAACTGCTCGAGATGCTGACTCATATTGTCATCTGGAAGTATCGCTCCGATGTTGAGCAAGAAGTGCGAGAAGAACACGTTGCTTTGCTGCGCTCGTTGCGCTCGTTTATTCCCGAGCTTGAAAGCCTTGAGGTTGGGTTCGATGTGGTGATGCTGCCTCGCTCTTACGACAGCGGACTGGTAGCCACGTTCCAGGATCGCGCCGGTTTGGATGCCTACACCCTTCATCCCGAACACATCAAAGTTGCCGCTTTTGGCAAGAGCATCAGTGAACACGTTGCATCCGTTGACTTCGAGAGCGACCCCAACGCGGCTACCAAAAAGGTAACCCCGCGAGTTAACGCCTCACTATGAAGCCCGCGAAGAAACTTTTACTGATCCTGATCGTTCTGGTCCTCCTTTCGCAGATTCCATTCGCCTACCGTCGTTACAAACTCGGGCGTCTTCAGACTGCAATCGAGCAGGTCAACTCGCAACGCGCAGCGCCTCAAGTCAACGCTGACTGGGTTGAGTACACAGGCGTGGTCCATGTTCACTCCTTTCTGGGTGGACACAGCACCGGAAACTTTGAGGAGATAATCGATGCAGCAAAATCAAATCATCTCAACTTCGTCGTAATGACGGAACACACGTCGGACCACTTCAATACTGCCGCGATGACATTGAAGGGAATGCACGACGGCATTCTGTTCATCAATGGCAATGAAGTCAGAGCCAGTGATTCCGATCGTCTGTTACTTTTGCCTGGTGACGAGACAGCAAACAGCAGCAAGGGAACGACCACGCAAGAAGTGATTTCTCAAGAGAGCGCCAAAGGGCTGCTGGCGTTGGTTGCGTATCCGCAGGATTTCAAAAGCTGGAGCGCGAGCGGCTACGCCGGCGTCGAGGTTTACAACGTCTACACAAACGCGCGCCAGATCAACCCTCTGGTGATGTTCTTCGATGGTCTCTGGTCGTATCGCAGTTATCCGGATCTCTTGTTTGCCAACTTCTACCACAGGCCCGGGGAGAATCTGCAGAAATGGGACGAGGCAATTTCGGCAACCGGTAGGAAGCTGGTGGCTATTGCGGGAAACGACGCCCATTCAAATGTCGGCATCAGTCTCAACGACGATTCTGGCAAGACTCTGGTTGGATTAAAGCTCGATCCCTACGAAAGAAGTTTCCGTCTGGTGAGGCTTCACGTTCTGGTTCCCAAAGACAAACCCTTTGATTCTGGGTCTCTGCTTGAGGCCATCGGGGCAGGCCATTGCTTCATTGGCTTTGATCTGTTTGGCGAGACTGGCGGGTTTGGTTTTTCGGCCTCAAATGGTACTGAAAACAGAATTCAAGGCGATGACATATCGCTCGGGAAAGAGGTGCGGCTTATGGTTAACCTGCCGGTCGCGGGCCGCATTCTCTTATTGAAGGATGGCAAGGTAATGACCGATGAGACCGGTATTACGAAGAAAGACTATGCCGTGACTGAGAAGGGAAGCTATCGCGTGGAAGTTTACCTGCCTTCGCTCGGCAAGCCTGTGGGCGACCAACCCTGGATCATTTCCAATCCAATTTACGTCAGGTGATCCCTCAGCTCAAGACGCCAAGAGCACCAGAGAACTATCCGCAGATTACGCAGATTACGCAGATTCAATAAGGGCAAGAAAGGGTTAAGGCAGACGGGAAATGGTCCGAACAAGATCCTCTTTTTTCTAACTTTTTTGTTATCTGTGTAATCTGCGAAATCTGCGGATGGTTCTCTGGTGCTCTTGGCGCTTATTTCGTCTCCAGACACGACAACGCCCCATCGGGATGTTTGTATGGGCCTGATGGGGCGCGAATACCGGAAAGCTCCGGGTTCTAATTATCGTCGGAAGCGGTGCTTACGTTCACCGTAATACTGTAGAGAGCCGCAGTGTTTGGACTCTGCTCCGGCCTGATCCTCCAAGTGTTAGGGGGTTGCCAGTACAGCCTTCCTTATTCTGTTTTCAAGTGGGGAGTAGTCTAGGCTTTGCATTGAGAAGTGTCAAGAATCAGCTTGACTGTAGCCGAAGCATACAAGCGCAAGTTGAACAGACATTCCTGCCAGTGCCTGGTCAGTTTGATAGGAAGGCATGCATGCCTGTCCTCGGTTTTTTGGTTCTAGGGGACAGACAAGAATGTCTTTTCTACTTGCAATCAGTTTGCGAATGGCTTCTATTCGTGAACATAATCCTTGGAGTTCGTTATCTTTAGCTAATCTCAGCTCCCAAAAAATGGAAATCTCTATTCCCACACCTCGTAACTTCAATTTCAAGCGCACAGTCATCAGCCATGGCTGGTGCGAACTGCTCCCTTTTCAGGTGGACAGCGAGAAGTGGCTGTTGACGCGCACCCTGGATTTAAAGGAAACCAAGCCGGTCACGCTTCAAATCCGCGGTTCTAAAAATGCCCTGAAAATAAGCACTTCTCGCCGGCTCAGCCAAGCTGCCGGCGCCAAAGTCGTGAACGACGTTCGGCACATGATGAGACTGGACGACGACATGGCCGACTTTTATGGCTTGTTGGCCGCGGATGGCGACTTCGATTGGATTCCCGCACAAGGAGCGGGGCGCATGCTGCGCTCCCCGACCGTGTTCGAGGATCTGGTGAAGATGATTTGCACGACTAATTGCTCCTGGGCGCTGACTGAAAAGATGGTGACCGGCCTGGTGGAAAGTCTTGGACGCGAGTCGAATGATGGCCGCCGCACCTTTCCCACGCCTGAAGCAATGGCCCTGATGCCCTTGAAGTTTTATGTAAACGAAGTGCGCGCCGGCTACCGGGCCGCTTATCTGAAGGCGCTGGCTGACCGCGTCGCTTCTGGTGAGCTCAAGGTGGAAAGCTGGCTTAGCAGTCCGCTCGCGACTGCCGATCTCATCAAAGAGATGAGGGAAGTGAAAGGCGTTGGCCCGTACGCCGCCGAAAATCTTCTCAAACTCATTGGCCGCTATGATGGCCTGGCACTCGACTCATGGACCCGGGCAAAGTTTTATGCGGTGCGAAACAATGGCCACAAGGCGAGCGACAAGAAGATTGCTCGTTACTACTCGCGCTTTAAAGAATGGCGAGGTCTCGCATTGTGGTGTGACCTGACGCGCGATTGGCTTGAGGTTGATTAGTCTGGGTTGCATCAGGAGTTGACAACTTTACTGGCGATGCGCGAATCTAAACTGCACTTGCCACGCCCGGTGAGTTAGGAAGATGGTTCCGTATTAGCCTATGAAAAGAACTTCCCTCGCCGCGTCATTACTGGTCATTGCAATCGCATTGACGAGCAGCCAGGCACAAACACCAAACCCAAATCCGGAGATGCGTCCGCGCATTGTTATGCCCGCGCCGGCTCCGAGCCCATCCAGACCGCCAGCCAACCGGCCCGGCTCGCTGACCACGCCCGCAAGTGAACGGGCTACGCCGCCCGCGAAAGTGGTGGGAACAACACCCAACGCGCGATTGTCAGTTCCCGGCCCGGCAGCAACTGAAGGCAGGCCTGACGAGTTTTCAAACGCCTCGCCTTTGTTATCGCCCTTCATCATTCAGTCGCGAATCGCGGAAGCGGAGCGCATGTTGAAGGCGCGACCTTTGCAGGCCGCAATGACGTTGTCATCGATCGACTACGTCACCGTGGCCGCATTGGATCGAACCAGTTCTCGAGTTCATCTAATAACTTTTGCTAAAGAAACTTTTTTGACAAAGGGAGCGGAACTGACGTTGACGAGTTCGGCGGGGACGCTGGTAAACGTGCGCGTGCTGCGGGCGAATGGTGTGAACACTGCTCTTGCAGTTTTCGACAACCGAGGCCGTTCTCTCGTGCCGCTGGTGGTCGAGTATCCAATCGAGAAGCGCGGCGTGTTTCGCGAAATGGCTTACTACACTTCGGCCCATCCGGCATTGCTTTCGCCAGATCTGTCGCGAGCTGGACGTGCATATGTTCACCGGATGATTGACTTGGCTGTCAGGCGGCTGCGCGATAGGGGAACTTTCATTTCGCCGCAGATCGTTGAAGTAGCCGAGCGTCTTTGTCTGGTAGAGCACGTCGATCACGATCGCTTTAAGATGGAAAATCGGCTCGCGCTCTTTGACGAGATTTATTCGCTCTACGCGCTGAATGAAATGGACACATATCGTTATTCAGTAAGCTCGGCCGGCGCGGGTGGCATGGTGCAGATGATTCCGTGGGCCTACAACCTGGTGCGGCAGCGCCATCCCGGCGTGGGTCTAACTCCCGACTTTGTTGTGGGAATGCGCAATCATGCAAACGCGCTAGAGGCAATGCTTCTTTATATGCAGGACACCTGGAACGATCTGGTTGCGAATGAGGATGTGCAGTATGCGCTGAGCGCAAGACTCGCTACGCAGACTGAACTACTCGCGGCTGGTTACAATTCAAATGCTGCAAAATTACCCGGCTACCTATCTCGTGGTGGTTCATCATGGCGCACGCTTATTCCCCGTGAGACGCAGATTTATTTGCAGATTTATAAGACTCTGGAAGCATTGATTCCGTTAAAGACGCCGCTTACAAGATCGGCAAAGACACTCAAGAACCCGGACGCCCTGTCGTAGTTGGGGCGGGCTCTCGTAATCCCTCTGTTTAGAGAACGTCTCTCGTTTTGTAACGCAAACTGTTAGTTTGCGACGCAACCTAACAGGTTGCGTTGCCAATTCTTCGCCTGCTGAAAGGGGCCCATGAAGAACCAGATCACGGCATACGCCACTCGAACCCGCATACTCGTCCTCTGCACCTCGTTTCTCTTTGTAGCTTGTATCAGCATTGTTGCATCGGCACGGGCAGAATTGATTTCGTCTGCCTCTCAGCAAACTGTGCCGGCTGAAAAGACGGTCGAGCAGGTTCAGAAGAACATCCAGGCGCTCAAGGGACTGCCGCAGTCGCAGTTAATTCCGGTGATGAATTTCATGGGCACCTCACTGGGAGTCAAATGTACCTTCTGCCACGTAAACAAAGACGGCAAGTGGGATTTCGCTTCCGATGAGAAACCGGAGAAGGCAACAGCACGTGAAATGATCAAGATGGTGATAGGCATCAACAAGGCCGACTTCAAGGGCGTTACCGAAGTCAGTTGCTACACCTGCCATCGCGGACAAACCCATCCCGCCAGCGTGCCGCCGCTTTCCATGTCGGAAGGGCCCCGTCCGGGCGCCGTGCCACCAGATCCCGCGGCTTCTCCCGTCGCCTCTCCCGGAACGTCGCAGTCAGCTTCTCCGAAAGAAGCTTTGCCCACGGCTGAACAGATTTTGGCCAAATATCAGGAAGCTCTTGGCGGCAGCGCGGCGATCGACAAACTCAAGACGCGGACGATGAAAGGAACCTGGCTCACTTCAAATGGAATGTCGCTCGCGTATGAGGTCTATCAATCCGGACCCGACAAGCTTTACTCCGTCCTTATTACCCCAAAACAAGGCACGTTTGAAAGAGGCGTCGATGGCAGTGCAGGTTGGGAGAAGAGCGCGGGAGGTTTGCGTTCGATTGAAAGTACCGAGTTGTACTATCTGCGACGCTATCCCGATCTTTTCAAGGACATCAAACTCAAGGAACAGTTCACGAGGTTAGGCGGTGTCAGAAAAGACAAGCTGGGCGACCGCGAAGTTTACGTCCTCAGGGGCGCCACTACAGACAATAGGAATGAGCGGCTTTATTTCGACGCGCAGACTGGACTGTTGCTTCGCCGGGCCTCGAGTTACACAACCCCGATTGGCGTGATTCCGGAACAGGTTGACTTTGAAGACTACCGGGAAGTTGACGGGATGAAGCTGCCGTTTACCATTCGCATCACCTCACTCGATGACCATTACACCTCGACGCGCAAGTTCACCGAGATTAAGTTGAACGTGCCGGTGGACGAAACAAAATTCAAAAAGCCGGCTGCTAGTCTCTCACCGAGCCCGTAAACCGCCTTCAGTTTCCAGGGACCCGCGGTAAAGAGGGCGGCGGCATAATTTTTTCCGGGTAGTTGGGAAGCCGAAGGTTCGCCGCGTCGGGCTCACCAAGCACAATCGAAATGGGCTCGTAGGTTTCCACAAGTTTACCTGTCAGGCGGTCCTGATCGATGAACTTGACGTCCGTGTGACCGAGTTCCGGAATCTCCCAACCTACATGAAACACGATGCCTGTATCTGGATCCTTCGCTTGATAGACGTACGCTGTGTATCCAAGCAGAGATTCGGTGCGCACGAACTTTGGAGAGGAGCTCAGCTCTTCCGGAGATGCTCCTTTGAGAATATCTCGGTGTAGGCTTGTAACTGGATTCTTCAACAGCAGTTGACGTTTCTGGTCAACGATAAAAAACCCCCGGCCCGCCTGATGAGAATAAACGCTCGTGACATCGCCATTAATGGTTACATGCCGATACGATCCGTCTGAGGAGTTGTACCTAGTTGCATCGCTTACGCTAAATACAGTTCCATCTTCGTTGTAGGTGGTCTGTTTCGCATGAATCGTGAAGGCCCCGCCACGGTCGATAGTCGGAACCCGATTTCTCCCGTGCCGATAGCCGGCAGCCACCGCGAAAAGCGCCAAGACGGCGATGAAGGATGTGAGTTTAATCGTTCTAATTCGCATGGTTTTTCTCCTGTTGAGTAAAGAATGTAAACGTCAACTTACCAAACCTTAGATTCCTGCTTCTCCATTTGGATTGCAAGCTGAATTGTTGCAATCCCATACGTAATAGTGACCACTAGATGGCGCGGTGCAGTAGTAATGGATATACGTGCAACAACCGACCTGCCCGACAGGAGGATAACTACAGCAGCCCGTCCTACAATCCCACCACTCAATGATGAGTTCGGTGCAATTGCCTATCGTGCCTCCTGGGCACTGGGCATTTACCCTGTCTGCGCAAAGTAAGCCAATTATGAAGCATGTTATTGAGATGGTCATGATCGCGAGGAGCCGCCACCCGAAAGACATAAGAGTTCTCATATTAACCTCCAAGTAGTTTTCGTACTGCAGCCGGTTTGTCAAGGCCTTTTGGCTTTGAGTCACTGATAGAGAGAGGCGAGGGATCATGAGTCTAGACCCTGCTCGACCCCGGCGTCAACACCATGACTGCGCGTAGAGGAGCACCAATAAATGCTTGATTTTTTGCATGGAAGGAGGTGCGGCACACCCGACTAAGAAGCGGAGAAGTGGATCCCTCAGTTTGAGAATAATTCCGCGACAATGCGTTTGACATGAATCTTTGTCGTATCTAAAAAAGGCACTCCGTTATGCTCGCCATCGCGCAGGATTAAAGGCAGTTCGGTCCCTCCCAGGATCAGGCCATCGATACGCTCGCGTTCTCTCAGGTGATCCACAATCTCGAGCAACCGCGCAAGCGTTTCAGGTAAGAAAATCCCATTCACCAGCTCATCCATGTAATGAGTGTGGATATAATTCTGCTCGTCTTCGTCGGGCGCGACAATCTGAATTCCGGCTCTCGAAAATACATCCGGATAGAAGCGGCCTTGCATCGTGAAGCGCGTACCAAAGATACCGGCGCGCTTGAGTCCCAGGGCCTGAGCCTCTGCGCAAGCTGTTTCCACGATGCTGATTAGTGGAAGCGCTGAGCGTTTTTGAACTTCATTAAAAACAATATGAGGCGTATTTGCGGCAATCGCGGCGAAATCCGCACCTGCCCGCGCCAACTTCTCCAACGCTTGAAGCAGATAGTCGGTTACTCCGGCAAAATCTCCTGCGGTCACCAATTCGACCATCCTTTTCAAGTCGATGCTGTTGATTATGATCGAAGGATAACTGCCGCCCGGCTTTTGCTCACGATACGAAGCTATGATCAAACGGTAGTATTCAACTGTTGATTCCGGCCCAATACCGCCAACGATACCTGCAGTTTTCGTCATGAACCTTTTGCTGACTTTAAAACACGCACGTTTGACTGAGATTCAGAACTCACCTGTTCAGCAATGAAAAGAATATTGCTCCGCTGACGATAACAGCGGCCACGCCGGCGACCACAAACTCCCAAGCGGTATCAACCGAAACACGCGCCAACATTCTCATCCCGTGTTTTGGGTACGTTAAGTAGATGAGACTTTTTATTACCAATCCCCATCCCATGATGGTTACGACCAGGGGGAATCCGTGCCAGGCATTGTGGAAAGAGACAATCAAAATGCCCAACGGAAAATGCAGCAGGCCGGCGAGAATGCTTCCTACCTCCTCTTTCTCACGCAGCATGATGAAAAACCTGGCCCAGACGCGCGGTTGGATTATGTGAGAAAGACCAGTCACCAGGAGACAAATGGCCGTAAGCTTTTCTATTGAAGCTTCCATAAGTGATTGTTGAAATCAGGGTTGCAGCCGGCTCGGGGGATGCAGGTGCGTTACTACGAGGTCCCACCGAAAAGAACATTCATCCAATAGAACGCGACCGTGCCGCTTCCGATTACCGCGCAGGTTGCGACCGTGCGCCAGAGAATATCAGTTCCGGCAAATCTCCAGATTGCCAGCAGCGAGGCGAGAACTGCGACGAGTATGCATGCACTGGTGATCCAGAAGGATATGCTTCTGACCAGACTTGGGTTCAGATAGCCTCGTCTTGATGGACCTTGTTGCGAACCTGACATTTGTTTTCCGGGGCTGCTCATCTTTTGCCGGCTATTCTACCCCTCACTCCGGCCAAATATATAAGCTCGCCGACTCTGATACTCGATATCCGGATAAGGATCTCTTTCTATCACTTCCTCCAACCTAAAGCCGGCTGCTTTCAAGTAGCCTTTCATCTCCGCGGCTTCAAAGAAGGTAAAATCCAGAGACACCGGCTTGTCCCACCATTCATCGCGATGGATTACCTCTTGTCCAATATGAAATGTGAGCAACAGCAACCCCTGCGGACGCAGCACTCGCTTTAATTCTCGCAAAGCGTCAACCACGGACGAGCGGCTTATGTGAATGATGGAATAGAAAGCCGCGATCCCGCCGTAAGAATTGTCCGGAACTTCTGCAAGAGTGAGCATGTCTCCTTGAGCAAATGGAATATTTGGATTCAAGCGGAGAGCCTGCTTCACCATTTCGGAAGATAAATCAACGCCGCAAGCTTTTGCTCCTTGTTCGTGCAGGTAGCGGGCAATTTGTCCCGGGCCGCACCCCATGTCGCAGATGACCCCGAGCTCGCCGGTCTTCTCGATCAACCAGTCGAGCATCTTCCGATCAAATGGCTTCGTCTCCAGCTCTCTAAAATATTGCTCGGCGTAATCCTGCGCTACGCGATCGTAACTCCTTTGCAAGTCTATTTGCTCTCGTTCCATTGTTATGGCCTGTTTTCAGGGTAGATCAGCTGGAGTCAGTACCTCGCTCCCGCACGTCTTTCACCGAGAATATGATAGTCCCGGGCTTTGATTGCTTCCGCAACTCTACCCCGATCGACGTAGATAGAGGCGCGCCGGAAATTATTCACGGCCAACCCTATCTCAAAGATGATGCTGCAGATGATGAAAACAAGAGCAAACTTCTGCCACCGTCTCCTTTTAAGAAAATCATTCCAGCAATAAAGGCTATACAACATTGCGACCGGAAAAGTGACATAAAAAGTGTGCGAAGCCGGCGCCTTCATTGAAAACAGAAAGCTGATGTAAAGCAGGATCACCGTACCAAGCGTAAAGTATTTGACTGCCTTCCAATCCTTTTGCGAATGCTTTTTTCTGAACCACAACAACAGCATAGCGATACACTGAAGGATTCCCACCAACGTCAGGAAGACAACAAAAGGGAACAACCACAAGTTCGTGTTGATGAACGCTAAACGGGCGGCCGTGTTATCGCCAATGAAGCGCGGCAATTCAAAACTTGCGAAAGAGAGGAACCGGCCCAGGACTCCTTCGACGATATTCAAGTGCCTTAAGAGATTGCGGGAGTCAAACCTGACAGCCTCGTTGGTGCTGCCCATACCCTGCGCCAGTCCATACTTGATAAACGTGGGAACCAGAAAGCTTGTTGTTATGACCGCGCCGACCACAAACCAGAGAACGTTGCGAACCGCGCTCCGGCCCTGGGTCCTAAACTGAAAATAGAACGACAGCAGCACATAGGGAACGAGCACAACCCACGACAGGTGAAACTGCATGATCCAGAAGAGCGCGAAGCCCATCATGAAGTTGGCCCAACCCGAGAGGACGAGTCCCTTGCTGAGAAAGGGATAGGTTTCAATCGCGCCCACAAAGAACAGAATGGCGCCTGGCAAAACATACGAAGGATTGTAAACCTGAGTCGAGACGCAGATGGTCCATGGGGCAATCAGCAGCCATGCCCAGACAAACCACTTCGGCATCTGCGGCAGTCGCCTGGTGCAATACCAGACGAAGAAACAGAGGCTGGCAAACGAGAGGATGTTTACCAGGAGGTAAGGCGCTTCAGGTATTGGCAGGACGTAAAAGGGTAGGCCCACCATTAACCCCTGCAAAGCTCCCGGTATTTGGATGGTGCTGGTCACGTCTGGTCCAAAATATGGCCAGGTGCCGGTGGTGAAAAACTTGAGGCCAATTAGATAAACCTGCTTTTCATCTTCTGTACCGGTCCAGAAGTCCAGGCATAAACCAAACGCGAGCCGGAATAGAAACGCTAATGCGAGCAGGGAGACAAAAAACCAGTTTCGACGTTTTACATCTCCTCTCATTGGGATGAATCTACCTTCGTTGTTCGGGGTCCGTCGATAGGCAGGCGTGCCCGGAGTGCTTGATGTGCACTTGGACTAACTAAAAAGAATCCGACTAAAGGAGTTGGCGCAGCTCGTCCGTCACTTGCTGGACCAACTCGGGCCGGCCATGAAACTGGACCGGCGTATTTTGAAAGAGAGCGATGCGCCAACTTCCTTCGCGCCTCGAGGCGACGAGACTCTGAAGTGCATTGAGGGCCGGATCGAGGTCTGACTTCCCTGGAGGCACCATGCCCGCGACCGCACGCACGATAGTAACTTCAGAAGTTAGAAAGCGCACTTCTCGGATTTTGCCGACGTAAGGAGGCGTCTGATGTTCCGCGAAGATCTGGCTGAGAACTAATTCAATCTCGGGCCGTCCGTTCATCTGGCTGCCATCGAAACCAACACAAGCACCGTCCTGCTCGTAGAGCGCGGCAAAGGCAGCGGCATCGCGGTGGTTCCAGCATTCCAGGAGTTGTCGATAAAGCGCCTTAACTTCAGTCTCGTCTGCAGATGGTGCGTCCTTCGATGGTGATGTTTGAGAGCTCATGGTTTCTATCTCCTTGAAATTCTATGGGCTGGATTATATCGGCTCACATATCAGACGGAAATAGCACGAAATAAACA
>JALYSR010000175.1 GCA_030854715.1 Acidobacteriota bacterium | reverse complement strand
CGTCCTTCCGTGTTTACACCCAAACCCATGCGTTTAAAAACTCAAGAATTTCTCAAGGTGATTACCATAAAAGTGCTCATAGCCGATTGGAGCGCTCTTCGAGGTCGAGACCTCAGTTTTGCTGGGGCTTTGATTCGGAAACGAACAATACTGTTCAAGGCGGAACGGTAAACAAGTCGACGAGAAGGTTGCGCTTTCCGGAGTCGCCGACAATCGGAAAGTCCCGCCCATTGTTAGTCTTAGAAATCATACATTCAAGTGGCATGCGCCCTTAGTATGAGCGCATAAGTTCTGTGCTTTACCGTTGATGAGGCTGTGCGCCCCGAAGTCCGGCGTAATACCACAATGAAGCGAACACTAATTGCCCTTTTTGCCCCGTTGTTGATTTGGCAGGCAGCCGTGTCTGGACAGTCGCAGGCTTCTCTTCTGTCTGAAAAACAACTGGCGAAAGCAGAAGGGCTCGTAACTAAACTTGAACGCTTCGAAGCCTTCACTCAGAGCCACCCAAGTCCGCGCGAATACAAGACGCGGCTACAGGAACTTTCATCAGCTATCTATAAACCAGCGAGCAACCTTCCGGAAAGCAGCCTAAGAACCGACATCACTACGGCACTTCACTTCTACGAACTGGCCGAGGTGAATCGGGAAGATCCGACAGCTGGCGGTGAACGATGTGCTAATGAAAAACCGGGAGCGTACCAACGATTGTGCGAGGCCCACTCCGGCTCGCGCAACGAACTTCTGCGCGCGAAGGCGCGCCTGCATGTGAACTGGGCCAAAGCCAGCGTCAGGTCCAAGCGATCCAGCCATGATGTTGATGAACTGCTCAGCGAGATTGAAGTTGAGCGAAAAAATGATCAGGCATTAGCTGAGCGGGCTCTCACATTTCTTACCGTTTTGAAAGGGGAGGTGCCGGTCCACGCCTCTCTTGCTGATTTTGAGGAGGCTGGAACACTCGCACGCGTCTCTTACGAAACTTTCAAAAGCGACCTTCTTAGGACTTCCGCTGAGGTTGAGAGGATTCTGTCATGGTTGCCACAGAATCGGTTGAAGTTTGAAATCAGCAACGCTCTTTACTCTTACCAGGACGGTGGCATGTGGTGGAGTCGGGTGTACCGACCTCGCATTGTTAATGTTTCAGAGTTGGCCTCTTCGGAAGTTTCTACGGCACCTTCAGCCACGGCCTACCAAACCACAGTTCCTTACACGGTTGCCATCAACTGGAGGCAAGCCGGCAAATACCTTGAGCGAGCTGAAGGTTTGATTACTCGATCCGACGACCCCGGGAAGGTTCAGCGCTAAAGTTGGGGCGCTGGACGATTCCGCACCAAGAACTACGTCAACGAGCCCGTATTACTCAGCTTCAAGTCCAGCACATCGTGCCGCGTGATAATCCCCACAATGCGGCCATACTCTTCAACCAAGACAGCAGGGCTCGATTGAAGACGACGCGTAACCTCCTGAGCGCTGACATCGACGTCGACCGTCGGAAAACTCGCTTCCATAACTTCACTGACGGGCGCATCGAGTAGATGTCTATTGCGCACCACCTTCGATAGGACACGATTTTCACGCAACGAGCCCACTGGACGTCCCTCTTCGAGCACGGGTATTTGCGTGAGACCGAGCTCGTTCATTTTCGTGAGCGCTTCGCTCAGCTTATCCGGGGGCGCAACGAATACGAGTGATTGAGGCGCGTTCGTCGCTTTAGTTCCGCTGATCAACCCAGCGGTCATCTTCTGCGGCTCGAGCAGCCGCTTTTCTTTCAGCCATTCATCTGAATGATGTTTTGTTAAATAGTGCTCGCCCGTATCGCAAACAATGAATACCACCACAGCGTCCTCGTTGAGATCGCGCGCCACGCGCAGGGCCGCTGCCAGGTTGGTTCCGCTTGATCCGCCGCAGAAAATTCCCTCAACGCGTCCCAACTGCCGCGACATTTCAAACGAGTCGCCATCTGTCACGTTGATTACCTCGTCGATGTACTTTATGTGCACGTTTGGTGGGACAACTTCCTGCCCGATCCCTTCAACGAGGTAAGGAGTAGTCTCGATTATCTTGCCTGTATCTTTGTAGGTCTTGAAAATCGAGCCGTACGGATCGGCTCCCACCACTTTTATGTTCGGATTCTTTTCTTTCAGGAAGCGACCAGTGCCGGAAATCGTGCCGCCGGTTCCGATTCCGGCGATGAAGTGCGTAATCCTGCCTTCCGTTTGCTCCCAAATCTCCGGACCAGTTGTACGGTAGTGAGCTTCCGGATTTGCTGGGTGTGAATACTGATCGGGATAGAATGAATTCGGTGTTTCTTTCGCAATTCGTTGCGCGGTTGAAACGTAGTGATCGGGTGTGTCCGGTTTTGCCGAAACCGGAGTTATTACGACATCAGCGCCCAGTGCTTTCAGATAGCGCGATTTCTCCACCGACGCTTTGTCCGTCATCACGAAGATACATTTGTAACCTTTGACAGCAGCAGCGAGAGCCAATCCTATTCCGGTGTTGCCGGAGGTAGCCTCGACGATCGTTCCGCCCGGTTTCAGTTTACCCTCGCGCTCGGCAGCCTCGATCATCGAAACCCCAATGCGGTCCTTCACCGAAAAACCGGGATTCAGGTTTTCCATTTTGGCTAAGACTGTGGCTTTGATGTCGCGGGTGAGACGGTGGAGCTTCACAAGCGGCGTGCGTCCGATTAATCCTAAAACGTTTTCGTAGTAGTGCATTCCGATCTCCGAAGCCAGGATTGGTCGATTTCTAACAGAACTCTTCTAACAGAACTTCAACCGCCGCGCTATTTCAGGAGCTCTCGTTCGCATATTTTTCTTGCCAGCAGCTCCCCGGCCCGGCGATGGCCTGTCTGATTCCAGTGTCCGTTGCCGACATCCTTACCAAATCCATGAAGGAACACGTTGTTGCGTTCGGCGAACTCCTGCAACTCCGGAGCAAGCGTCAAAACCAGCACTCCTTCGCGCGCGCCCAGCGATTTGATTCGGTTGTCAGGATAAAATAGATCTGTTATGCCGAAACGTTTTTTGAACGCTTCGCGAACGTTCGCATTTGGAAGCACTTGCGGACCATTGCTAAGGGTGACAACCACAAACTTAGCTCCCCTGGCCTTCACTTCATCCCGCATGGCTATTATTAGTCCCTCGGTTACGCGCCAGGCATCATTCCATACCGCATTGCCGGGTTCGACGTAAACGAGGTTGTCGGTGCCAAGCTCCTCAGAACGTGAAAGCTGCTGCTGCGATCCCGGCTCAGCCTTCTTCTTTGGTGTTTCGCTTCCCGGTGAGGGTTGCGCTGTCGGGGGTTGAGCTTGTTTTGATCGCCACGATGCCAGAAGGATTTTAAAACCATGATGACCCTGGATTACGGCCTGCACCAAACGTGAATGGTCCCGAAGCCACCTGCCAAAACGACTGGCCCGGGACTGCCGTAAGACAAATGCTCGAGAATTGCTGAATGAAGCATCGAGGGTAAGTCGGTTGTCTTTGTAGATGAAGTATGGGATCTCGTCGGTTTTCTTCAGCTCCCGCGAATTGTCTGTGATGTCGTTGTTAGTGGTGACGGTCAACATCACGAGGTCAGGAGAATATTTCCACACCTCCTCGCGCAACGTCAGCAATTCCTGCGCGGTGCCGTATCCCGAAACTCCGAAATTTATGACCTCAATCTTTTTACCGGAAAACGCGTCACATTCCTGAAGTTTTCGTTCCATCACCCCCCAGAAGGCATCTTCCAGGGAAACTGAAAATGCTTCCGGGTAGGAGTCGCCCAGAACCGCAATCCTGATCGTATCGCCGGGTTTCTTCAGCGAATGTTCCCGATCACGAAGGCCATCGCTATTGATGCGAATGAAGGCCTCCCCCTCTTTCCGGTACCAACCTTCGATGCCGGGACGAAGGCCGTAGCCTCGGGTTTGGTCAAGGGTATAAAACTCCGGGTAAGAGTATCCCGAAATGCGTAGCGCGATCTCCGCGATAACACTTCCCACCAACAAGCCCAGGACTATCAGGAGAAGTCTCGCGAAAAGCCTTTTAGCTCGCCCAGGTTTTGAACTCATTTAATAGCTTAGAATTAATAACGGTGGTTACGAGCAGTTACGGCAAACCTTAACTTGGAAAAGAACGAATACCTTAAGCGAATGATGACAATTTTGTCCAAAGCTCGAGTCCGGTCCCCAACCGGCACGCCCCAAAAAATGCTGAGGCCCGGATGTGCTCTCCCCTTCACATCCGGGCCTCAAACAAGGTCATCGACTTTTCAATCGGCGACCGGGCTCTTCCTGCCAGCAGGAAACTTTAGTAACGACGGTTCCTGTCGCGTACTTTGTAAGTGTAGACGGCCGCGCCAGCGCCACCAGTGATAGCGCCAATAGCCGCACCCCTCTTGCCACCAATGAGGCTGCCGAGCAGCGCACCACTTACAGCGCCCCCCGCTGTGGTGATTTTGTCCCGGTGCTTCTGCCAAACCGAACGGGTGTCGCCATAGCGATAGTCGTTATTGGTGTAGACATCGTTGTTATAGACATCGTTGGTATAGCCATCATTGCGGTAAGAATCATTGCGATAGCCGTTGTTACGATAGCCGCGGTTGCTGCTGGTGGTGTAACGGCCTTGCGACTGCCTGATCGTGACTGGACCAAGTGGTCTGTTTGGGCAAGAACGTGTCTGCGCTGCGACAGGCAACGCGGCCATGCTGAGAACGACAAGGGAAACAAGGGTTGCGATAAGTCTTTTCATTGCGAGCCTCCGGGGCGTCCATTGGCAACAGGCATGCCACGTCCAGGTAC
>JALYSR010000150.1 GCA_030854715.1 Acidobacteriota bacterium | reverse complement strand
TTCGGCAGTACGGTAACGGTTACGGTCGCAGGACCGCCAATAACGATCCCTACTACAATAACAACGATCCGTATTATCGGAACGAGCCCTATAGGAACAACAGAAACGGCGGATATGGGAATGACATCTATCAGATCGCTCAGGATCAGGGTTACCGAGATGGTGTTGACCATGGAGCGGATCATGCCCGTCAGGGAAAGCGATACGATCCCCAGGGCACTAGTCATTACAAGGACGCAACCAGCGGGTATCGTTCAGAATACGGAAACAAAGATTCTTACAAACAAGCTTACCGTGAAGGCTTCGGCCGCGGTTACGATGACGGTTATCAACGCTACGGAGGTCGCAATAGCCGACGATCCAATAGACGCGCCGCAGATATTCTAGGATCTATTTTCGGCCGTCCTTGAGGGAAGCCTTAGGTGGATTGGCTCAGGTGCGAGTAGCATTTACTTTCCTGCCTTGGGTTTAACTCCGATCGTCGCAGCCTGCAGAGGGTTCTTATCTGGACCCTTAGCAGGCTGCTCGTTTGGTCTAATAGATTGATCCAGTCATAATTGCGAGCGGCCAAATTTAATCGATGTTGACGACAACGAGCATCCATGAAGCACTGCCAACCATGCGATCGTGATTTTCCTGATGCGTATCGGTTCTGCGGATTGTGCGGAGGTCCGCTTACTGATTCAGTCCGGTGTGGGGGTTGCGGCGAGTTGGCGGAAGGAAAATGGGCGTTTTGCACCAACTGCGGGAAGCAACTGCCCACTGAAGGCTCCAACCATCCAGCTCCTTGGCCTAAAACTCCAGACCAGACGAAGCTTCCTATACCTTCGGATTCATCCCGGACACCTCAGACCTTCTCGCCACAAACGTTGACTTTGTCGTCATCGGAGCAGCCTGCCACCACAGACAGAAAGCAACCTGAGACGGTGACACCTCAAGAATGGTACTTAGCTCCTGACTTACTCGAAGAGACCACCCTGACCTCCGCCCCCGCGCCCATTCCACGGCAAGACCTCGTTCCAAAAGAAACAGCTCCGAATCGGCAAGTGATGGTTCCTGCGCAAGCTAGGGAAGAGAGAAGCGCTCCTACTCTTACAATGCTTTCTGCATATGGCGACCCTGATGCTATTTCGCAATTTCGCTGGTGGCACGGAGCGATTCTCGGGCTGTTTATCCTGGTCTTTGTTGGCGCGCTTGGCGTTGGCGGCTGGTACTGGTGGTCGCATCGCGGCTCGGTTGCGCAAACTACGCCACCAGCTGACTCGAATACCGCCTATCCGGCGGCGAACCCTTCAACTTCCCCTTCACCAAAACCAACATCAGCGATTGTATCTGGCCAGATAATCAGCCGTTCTGCGGACGAGGAAATCATGCGACTTCGGGAAAGGCGGAGCGGGACAAAGCCTTCTGAGACCAGCGAGATCCTCGCTGCGTTTCAAGATGCGGAAAAGAAATACCCCAACGATTACCGCTTTCCCTATGAGCGCGCAAAATTATCTATACAGGGAATCACTACTCATCACGAAGCCTTCAGTGCGCTGGCGTTTGCGGCAAACAAAGCAATTGACAACGGCGAAGCACGGGACATGGTGGACAGTTTGCTGGCCGACAAGGAGACTGACTTTTACAAGCTTTCCCGCGGTCATCACGAGTGGCAAGTTCTCGTACAAGCGTTGAATAATAAAGATAAGCAGGGCCTCAACGAGCTTCACCACTAAGGTCGCAACTACCGAGGATAGCGACCGTCGACAGCAGCGTAAGCCTCTCGATGGGGCTTGCGCGGTGAACCGGTGCCACTCACATTTTCATGTGCTTCATATTTTTCATATGCTTCATGTGACGATGTGTCACGTGCCTCTTATGTTTGTGCTTGTGGGAATGCGCGGAAACCGTTCCCGTCATAAGCACCAATGCAATGAGAATTCCGCCAATTGTCGAACCAAATAAGGACTTAGCCATCTATCCCTCCTCAACAGTCTGGTTAGAGAGCGCTTTCGTCGCGTAACTCAACGTGACACGCTCTGTGGT
>JALYSR010000146.1 GCA_030854715.1 Acidobacteriota bacterium | reverse complement strand
TCTACGTGGGGCATGCTGGTACAGACAGCAATGCCGTCGTCAACGCCACGATTCTGGATCCCTCCACATTGAAGCCTGTCACATTTAACCAGTCATTCGTGACCCCGCAAGTCACGACCTACGGCTCTGCGCGCGTTGATCTGAAGATCAATAAGAAGCACACGCTGGTAGGAAGTTACAGCTACAGAGATTATTCCCAGGAACTGCAAGGCATCGGCGGATTCTCGCTGCCCTCGCGCGCTTACCGCGGAGGGGAGAGCTACCACACTCTCCAGCTCACGGAGACTGCGATTCTCAATGAGAAGACGATTAATGAAACGCGGCTTCAGCTTATCCACAACATCTCTCTGCAGACGAGCGAAAATACGCTGCCGGCTCTCAATGTGCTCGACTCGTTTTTCGGCGGCGGTTCTCAAGTAGGCTCCTCGCTCAATAGACAAGACCGCCTGGAGTTGCAGAATTTCACATCATGGTCGGCCGGTAAACACTTCCTGAAAATAGGCTGGCGCGTTAGATCCGTACGGATTCAAAGTGTCTCGCCGGCTAATTTCGGCGGAACGTACATCTTCGCCGGCGGTACTGGTCCGAGCCTCGATGCCAACGATCAAGTCATTCCGAACGGCGGGACGATTGAGATCAGCAGCCTCGAGCGCTATCGGCGCACGTTGTTGTTTCAGAGGCGGGGATTAAGTGCGGCGCTGATCAGAAGCCTGGGTGGCGGTGCTACACAATTTTCCATCGCGGGTGGTAATCCTGAGGCGGACGTCAATCAAAGCGACATCAGCTTTTACGTGCAGGACGAGTGGAAACTGCAACCACACTTCAGCATCTCTCCGGGACTGCGTTATGAGAATCAGAACAACGTCGGCAGCAACTTGAACTTCGCGCCGCGCATCGGCTTCGCCTGGTCTCCTTCATTTGGGAGCAAGAAAAAACCACCCCAGTCAAATGACAGTAAGAACACCGCCCAGGCGAAACCATCTCCAGGCACGCCGCCGAAGCCAGTCGCGCCCAGCGCGCCTAAGACAGTGATTCGCGGAGGATTCGGCATCTTTTACAACAGGGTCTCGGAAGATCTCACGCTTCAAGCGTTGAGATTTAATGGCCTCAATCAGCGGCAGTTCGTGGTCTCTGACCCAAAGGTTCTCGATCTGTTTCCTGCCGTGGGGTCGATCAATCTGCTGGACGCTTTCGCTCAGCCACAAACCCGACGTTTCATCGGTCCAAACCTTGCACCGAATTATTCGTTGCGCTCGTCATTAAGCCTGGAGCGCCAGCTTCCATATCATTTGAAGCTCACGCTTACCTATTCGCACTCTCACACGTTTCGGACTTTGCGCACAGTGAATATCAACGCGCCGTTGGGTGGGACTTATGATCCCACACTGCCGTCGAGTGGCGTGCGCCCTTTTGGACAGAGTGCGGGCAACATTCTTGAATATCAATCGAGCGGCAGATCGATGAATGACTCCCTGAGTGTGAGTATCAATGCGACCACGAAACATTTCAATTTGTGGAGCGGCTATTTTTTGAACAAGAACAAAAGCACTGATAGCGGGACGAGCGGCTCTCCCTTTGACCCTTATGACTTCAGCGGTGAATGGGGCCGCTCTAATCACGATGCTCGCCATTTCTTCTATGCCAGCGGAAATTATCAAGCGCCGAGAGGATTTAGCCTGAACACCTTTGTAATCGCCAATTCTGGTTATCCTTTCGACATCACCACCGGCCATGACACCAACGGTGACACACTTTTTACGGAGCGCCCGGCCTTCGCCACAGACCCTAGCAAGCCGGGTGTCGTCGTGACGCCGCTCGGCGCCTTCGATCCGAATCCAGTTCCCGGTCAACGGATCATCCCGCGAAACCTCGGACAGGGTCCAGGCTTTCTATCAGTCAACCTGGGCGCGTCTAAGACCATAAAGTTTGGTCGCGCCATTCGGCCTGAGACCGCTGCTGCTCCCGCGACCGGAAATGTCGTGACCACCGCAAGTACAACCGCGAGCAGCCAAAAACCACCGGCTAAGCAACCCATTCAAAGACCATATCAATTGGTATTCTCGCTTTATTTGACTAACGTTTTGAACCATACAAATAAAGGAACTCCCGTGGGAAACCTAGCCTCGCCATACTTTCTGAAATCGACTGGCACCTCAAGCACATTCTTCTTCGGACCGGGTGGCGGCTCTGGCGGGAATCGACAGTTTACTCTATCGGCGAGATTTAGCTTCTGATGCTAACAGCAATTACTTCCTTATTGGGGCCGCGACGGGGCGACCTGACTCTGAAGCTGGCCGCCGCTTAGTCGTGCTCGATGCCGCGCAAGAGCTAGCCGACATAGATGCCCACGGTTACAATCTTTTCCGTTATTATGATGGGTTTCATTCTCGCGACACCGGTAGTTACTCGTGGGCCGGAAAAAGGGACAGGTAAAGCTGAGAGGAGTCGGCCAATTACAGCTGCTCTGGAGATTATAGCCCCGGCTCGCTACTGTGCCCTGATCAACCTGGATTCAACCAGACATTCGCGCGCAAGAACCATGGATCTCTGCTCGGGAGGCGATTGTGGGTAAGAGTCTTGTTAAGAGCGCCATCGGATCTCTTTTCGTTTGGCTGTTGCTCCTCGCGACGCAAGCTCTCGCCCAGAACCCCCAGAATACCAAGCCCCCGGACCAGTCCGAAGAAGTCGTCCGCGTCTACAGCGATCTGGTGCAAACGGACGTGATGGTATTTAACAAAGAGGGCCGTTTTGTAAATGGGCTAAAGCGAGAAGATTTTGAACTGAAGATCGATGGCCAAGTGCGCCCGATTGAGTTCTTCGAGCGTGTGACGGCGGGAAGCGGTAACGAAGAATTCCAACTATCAGCAGCACGTGGGTCTTCATTTTCAACCAACAAAGCGAATCCTATCGGCCCAGTGCCTCTGGATCGAGGCCGAACAATCCTTTTCTACGTGGACGATCTTCATCTAGGCGCCGGGAGCCTGGTGACAACACGAAAACTGATCACACAATTCATTGAAAAAGAGATGGGCCAGAACGATGAAGCCGCAATCACATCGGCAAGTGGGCAGATTGGATTTCTTCAGCAACTCACCGATCAGAAGTTCGTGCTTCGCGCTGCTCTTGAACGGCTCAAGGCTCATCCTTATTCCGCGCGCGATTCTAACCGCCCGCCGATGACGGAATACCAGGCGCTCCTGATTGATCGGCGTGACCCTGATGTGATTGCTTATTTTGTCGAAGAGTTCCTTAAGATTAGTCCGAGGATACCTCGCGACCTCGCCGAGAGCATGGTCAATAATCGGGCCCAGGGGATTCTGAACCAAGCGGGGCCTGTAACGACACACACCCTCATCGGCCTTGAAGACCTGATTCGTTCCTCAAGCAAACTGCCGGGCCGCAAGCTGGTATTTTTCATTTCGGATGGCTTTCTTCTGGACAGTCGAAACTCAGACAACTCGCTGGATAGGTTGCGAAGGATCACGAGCGCAGCGGCGCGAAGCGGAGTGGTCATCTATTCGATGGATGCGCGAGGGCTCGTCGTGAGTCTATCGGATGCGAGCACCGGCGCGGCCTTCGACCTTTCGGGACGCCTCGACCGCGCCTCTCGCGGTGAGTTGTTTGCTACACAGGACGCGCTGAATGCCCTGGCGAGAGACACCGGAGGAAAGCCTACCTTCAATACGAATGCGCTCGAACCAGGGCTCGCGCGCGCGCTGAAGGAGACCTCCGTTTATTATCTTCTTGCCTGGAAGCCTGAGCATGAAACGCAAAAGACGAGTAAATTTCGCCGCATTGAAGTGAGTGTCACGAACGGGCGCGATCTTGTCGTTCAGGTCCGCCGCGGTTTCTTTGACATCGAACCATCTCCTCCCGTCAGCAAACAGAATGAGCAGAAGAATGCCGCCACGCCCAAAACTCCTGAAGCTGAATTGGCCCAGGCGCTCGGATCTCCTTTTCCCGAACACGGTCTTCCGCTCTCGCTGAAGCTCAGATATATGAACACGCCCGAGAAGGGCGCGATCCTCTCGGCTTCGATGGAAGTCCTCGCCGAGTTCGTAACTTTTGGTTTAGAGAATGGAAAGAATCAGGCGCTGATCGATGTCGCGGTATCCTTCTATGATGATCGTGGCAAGCCGGGCGCAAAATTCAAGGACCGCATAACGATCACCGCTCCTTCAGGGGAAGGAGCCAAGAATTACCGGCGCAACATTCCCTACAATAGTCCCGTTGACTCTCTTCCGCCAGGTTTTTACCAGGTGCGCGTCGCCGCTCGCGACCAACACAGCGGGCGGGTCGGAAGCGCGCAAGCTTGGATAGAAGTTCCCGATCTTAAGAATGGCCAGCTTGCCATGAGCAGTCTGCTCCTCGGCGAGCGCCAGGAGTCTGCCGCGGCTACTACGCCCGCGGGCAACCAGGACGGACCAACGGCGAATGGCATCAGCGTCGATCATCGATTTAGCAGCAGGTCCTATCTGCAGTTTTTGCTCTTTGTCTATAACGCCACAATTGCTGCTGCGAACGCCAAGCCTGATCTCGTCGCTCAAGTGCAGATCATGCGCGACAATCAACCAGTCATAACTACTCCTCTGCAGAAGATTGAACCCCCAACGACCGCCGACCTCGCGCGGCTGCCCTACGCAGCCGAGGTACCTCTGAGTCAGTTGTCTCCGGGGCTGTACCTGCTGCAAGTCAATGTCATCGATCGCGTCTCAAAACGCAGCACCACTCAGCAAACGCGTTTCGAAGTCTATTGATGCGATTTTGATCAAACTCTGGGGCCGCACACTTCGTTCGACCGAAGCGCGCGGATAGCACGTTCCTCAACTTGTTCTCTGACTTCGAGGTTATCGATAATCGCCGCGCCCATTCAAGTCAACCCCTTAGCCAGCCTCCATAAAACCTGATTGGAAGAACATCGACGCCGAGAGGGGGGAGTTTCGCCTATCTACACCTCACTAGTCTGGTGGAGACCTTCGTAAATATTTCCCACGAATGATCGGTTACACACAGGTCGGGGGAGAAGTGTACCTCGAGCTCATGCGCCATTAAACGCGGATAGATATGATTTTCTCTACGCTTCGATCAAGGAGTACTGTGACTTTACTTCTAAGTTTTGGCGAGAGGATGTGCGTTGAACGACTGGGTGGAGTGCTCCTGTTTGATAACTTGAAGTCACCCGACGGCTGCACCGTTTCACCCAAGCGCAAACTTATATAGAAAGAAAACCAACGCTCTGCGCGCGCATGAATTAGTTTCGGGCAGGATAGCAGGTCGTGAAGTTTCGACGTTACTCTTCCCATTGACGAGATATCATGCGACGAATAAACCTAAAGACGGCCAATGTTGCTCGCGCCAACACGATTCGTGATGTCAATCGTCAGATCGTGCTTAATTACGTACGCGAAAGAGGGCCAATTTCGCGTGCTGAGATCTCGCGTGAAACTGCGCTGCAACGCTCCACTGTCTCGTTGATCGTGGATGAGTTGAAGGCGGATGGGATTATTGCAGAGGTCTGCGGCGAATCTACGGGCGGGCGTCCGCCTAGCTTGCTCTCGCTGTGGACGGTTCATGCCGCTGCCGTCGGTGTGGACGTTGGTAAGAGACGAACAGTTGTCGCGACCGGTGATTTGGCGGGACGTGTGCTGGAACAGGAAGAGTTTGTTACTGATCGTCACCCTGAGAAGACTATTCGCCAGATTGTTAACTGCGTCGGTAAACTCATCAGGAAAAACAAAAGCACGATTGAAGGAATCGGCGTAAGTTTGCCCGGATTGGTCAATCCTAAGACAGGCAAGCTCTATATATCGAACTTCAAGTGGGGTGATCTGTCCATCTCGGACGAGTTGAAGGCCGGGACCGGACTGCCTGTGATAGTTGATAACGACGCCAATGCCGTTGCGTTGGCCGAACTCTGGTTTGGTCGTCCGGAGGTAGGAGAGGTAAGGGATTTCATCATGGTCTTAGTTGAGGAGGAGGGAATCGGGACGGGAATCGTTTTCGATGGACAGGTCTACCGGGGTGAAGGCGCCGCCGCAGGCGAGTTTGGTCACATGACGATTGGCAACGGAGCACCAGTCGCCTGCGAGTGTGGGAGTCGTGGGTGTTGGGAAGCCTTCTCCTCTGGGCGCGCTGCTCTCGCACGCTACGCAAAGCTGTCGCGTGGCTCGAATGGACGGCGCAATGACAACTTTGGCCTGCTGGTTGACTTTGCTCTGAAAGGGGAAGGAGCCGCGCGCACCGCTCTGAAGGAAACGGCCCACTATCTGGGCGTTGGTATCGCTAATCTGATCCAAGGCCTGGCCCCGGAAGTAGTCATCGTAGGCGGCCCGATCGTGCGCGCCTGGCCGCTGATTGCTGCAGATCTCAAAACATCGGTAGATGCCAACATCTGCCGCCGCGGCCTGCCTTCCACCCGTGTTATTGCTTCAACGTTGGGAGCGCAGCCGGCCGTGATGGGCGCTCTCAGTTTGGTCTTGGCCAATAAGTTTTCCTCAGTATCGCTCACCTGAACCTCATGGCCGATCCTGTGTTGTAACCGCGCCATGCTCTGTGTAATGGAGCCGGAGTATTCAAGGTGATAGTACTAGCTCAGAGGGCGGCCTTGTATCAAGTTTCGGAGTTGTGGAGAAGTAAATTGAGAATGCTGCGGCAGGCGTTCTGAATCGACGAAAAAGCGGTTTCTACTTGAACCACATACTTAGCAAGAGGATTCCAGTGAGAGTACAGAGGGTCGCTCAAGTGTCGCGTCCCGTTCTGTTTCTCCTGCTCGCTTCGGTGATTGTAGTCTCGGCAACGTTACTGTTGCCGGCGGTAAAACTGCAAGCCGGACCGCGACAATCACTCTCTCAGCGCGATGAGGCTTTTCTCGAAGACCTTTCGCGCCGCTCGTTCCGCTACTTCTGGGAGCAGGCCGACCCCCGCACGGGACTTGTGCTCGACCGTGCCCGTACGGACGGATCAATCCACGATGAGGATCACCGCAACATCGCCAGTATTGCTGCGGCAGGCTTTGGCTTGACCGCTCTGTGCATAGGGGCCGAACGAGGTTGGGTTAAGCGCAAAGACGCGCTCGAACGCGTCCGCTCGTCACTGCGCTTTTTCTCCAAACGCGCGCCGCAAGAGCACGGATGGTTCTATCACTTTGTGGACTGGAGGAATGGAGAACGGCGCTGGCAGAGCGAGATTTCGTCTATCGACACGACACTTCTTTTGGCTGGAATCCTGACCGCACGCCAGTATTTTCATGACGATCACGAGATCGTGCGCTTGGCCACCGAGATTTACGAGCGGATTGACTTCCCCTGGATGCTTAACGGGCACGCCATGCTTCTCTCCATGGGATTCCGACCTGAGACGGGCTTTATCAATTCCCGATGGAACATCTATAGCGAGCACCTGATGCTCCAATTGCTTGCGATCGGCTCTCCGACGCACCCGATTCCTGCCCAAGCGTGGCTCGCTTGGGAGCGAACGCGAGTTACCTACGCAGGATACACCTATCTGTCCGGTGTGCCGCCGTTGTTCATCCACCAGTACTCCCACGCTTGGGTGGACTTTCGCGGACGCCGGGAGACGTGGCCACCGCACACTGACTACTTCGCAAATTCCGTGACAGCCACGCGAGCGAACCGCCAGTTCTGCATCGATTTGTCGCGGGAGTTCCCCGGCTATTCAGAAAACGTGTGGGGTATCAGTGCCTCAGATAGCGCCAAAGGGTATGTGGCGTGGGGCGGGCCGCCGCGGGACCCGACGATTGACGGCACGGTTGTACCATGCGCCGCAGGTGGCTCGCTCATGTTTACACCTGACATATCCCTGCCGGCGCTGCAGACCATGTATAAGAAATTTGGCAAGCGCATTTACGGACGCTACGGGTTCGTCGACGCTTTCAACCCAACCACTGGCTGGACCAATCCCGATGTAATTGGAATTGACGTCGGAATCACAATGCTGAGCGCCGAGAACCTGCGCACCGGCTTCGTCTGGCACTATTTCATGAGAAACCAGGAAATCCCGAGCGCGATGCATCTGGTTGGACTTGACGTCGACGGAGGCGTGAGCCTTTGTTTTCCTTACAGTGATCCCATGCGGCGCACATTCGCCACTTCGTTGACCATGGGTCAATAGAATTTGCGTTTAGATATTTTTCTTACTCGCGGTGACTATAATGAGCGGCAACTTTAGTGGGCGAACAGGACGGGTGAGGAAAGAGGTTTTCTCACTCGCTCTCTTTCTTCTTTTTGCCCTGCCGTTAGGGACGCACGCGGAGTGGCGCGGGGCGGGCGACGTCAGCGATGTTGTCCGACTTGCCGACGGGGTAGCGCTAACTCTAGAGTGACCGTCGTCATGCGAAACGCGCCTCCCTGGTAACTGTACCCTTCGCCCGAATCCTCATAAGACCTACTCGTGCTATCAACGCCAGGGACGACGAGCATGGTTCGAAGCACACTTGCCATCTCACCTGTATGCTGGACAACAGCGGAAGCAAGATCCGTCTCGAGAAATCTGGGCAATACAACTCGCGACCAATCGTCTCGGTTGAACTTCTGGGTGTCAACGCGCGACCACGCGAGATACGTGTCGGT
Organism: Acidobacteriota bacterium; assembly: GCA_030854715.1. Lineage (GTDB taxonomy): Bacteria > Acidobacteriota > Blastocatellia > Pyrinomonadales > Pyrinomonadaceae > PSRF01. The sequence goes on along the minus strand of JALYSR010000146.1, from coordinate 1,021 downwards.
AGTCGGATTGTCGAGGACGCGTCTTTCGATGAGAGAGTGAAGCGTCTTCTCATACCGATACGGTCAGGCCCGGTTACGGAAATCAATATATCTCAATGAGAGTTCTGATTCTGTAAATGAAGCATCGCGCCGTAACGATCTTGGATGAATGCTTGGTAGCGTACGTCGGCAGTCAACCGGATCGGTATCTTGAACTGGTGGAGGTGAGGCAGGGACTCAATCCTGCGATGAAGGCAGCGTGTAGTAATCGGCTCCAGATGTGCAAGAGGTTTTGCTGTAGAGTTCTTTCGCTTGCGCCAATCGTGCCTTGTCACGCGGTTTCGTATCGCTGTCGGACAAGGCCTCTGTAGGAGACTCCCTGTATATCGTCGAGAAGCTAGCACATTTCTGGCCTGTCCAAATCTATAATGGCTGTCCGATGATGTTAGCCGCTTCCTTTTTTCGGAGCAATTTCCTTAGAATCGCGTGATATGGAGGAAGACTTACACCAGTCTCTAGACAAAAGGAGAAGTCTTATGAAACGAGTTCTGCTTACATCGCTTCTGGCTATTGTCGCCTGCTCTTTAACTATCCATATCGCACCGGTGGAGAGTGAACCCAAGCAAAAAAGTGATGCCGAGCTTGAGGTCTTAAAGGTGGACGAAGAGTTCCGCATAGCCAAGCTGAAGAATGATACGGCGACGTTGGAGCGCATCCTTGCCGTTAACGTCGATGAAACCAACCAGTATGGGAGTAGTACAAACAAGGCGCAGCTTATTGAACTGTTCACGCATTTCAAGCCTGACGCCCTGACGACGAACGAGTCACAGGTGCGAATCACGGGCGATACGGCAGCTGTGACAGAGTCCCAAACTGAGACGGACGCAAATGGCGTTGAGCGAATGCTGTTTATGCGCGTTTACGTCAGGGAACAGGGGCGTTGGCAGTTGTTCGCAAGCATGCAGTTTCGCGACCCAAAGCTGGAAAGATGTCTGCGTGAATCGGACTTCGACTGTGTTCCCGAGCCTAAGCGCTTGCAGCG
>JALYSR010000144.1 GCA_030854715.1 Acidobacteriota bacterium | reverse complement strand
ACGCGAAGCGGCGTTGACGGTAGGCTGTGCTAACTGGCGATATAACCTCGAACTCGGCCCGGCGATGAATGCAATAGTTAGACACGTAACCAAAACCAGGCGCGGAGTAGTTTGGATTATTCTGTTCTTCATGGTGGATCTTCCCTCAAATCGTTAAAACCAAATCGTCCCGGCGAAAAAACTCCCATTGGATCCAATTGCTTTTTCACCCGCTGCATCAATCTCGCTGCGGAGCCGAAATCACCCCAGCTGTCCAGGCGAGTATTCACGTCGCCTGGGGCGTTCTCAATGATTAGCGAACTGCCCAGGCTTTGCGCCCGAGCTCGCAGCCTTTTGATGCGCTTGATAGTTTGATTGATGGATCCTTTGTTAACGCTGTCAATTCCGCCGGAGTTATTTTCCCCCTGCCGTCGAAGATCGACAACGCGAACCCGCCCGTCGGCGAGACCCGCATGCCACATCGATTGGGAACCAGTATCCGAGTTGGTTTGATCGAGTATCTCAAGGAACGTACCGATGTCACCAGGCCTTAGACCGACTCTCCAAACCATGTCTCGTGAAAATCGCAAAGGTAACCCTGCTATAGAACGCCACATCGTCGCGTCGTCTGACTCGACTCGCCCTGTCTCGCTTTGGTTGCCGCCGATCAATTCGAACGCGCTCTTCGCTTGTTGCGAAACCCCGGCGAGGGAACCAGCGAATCTAAGCAAAAGCAGATGTCCGCTTGCTTGTGACTTTTCAACTTTCGCTGCAAGTGCGGGAGACAGAAGCTCAACCGCTACCGGGAAAAGACGAGAATCGTTTACGCTGCGAGCGCCTTCAAGAAGTTTGTTGCGCGCACCCCAGGCAAGAATGGTTCGCGTTTCAAAGGGAAGTGGCCGGAGTTTGAAGTTAACTTCCACTATTATGCCGAGGGTGCCGTAGCTGCCGGTAAACAGTTTGCATAAATCGTAGCCGGCCACATTCTTCACGACTCGGCCGCCAACCTTGATTAGACTTCCGTCAGCTAGCACTATCTTCATTCCGATCACATGTCTCCGAGGTGCACCGTATCCAGACTGTTGCGCTCCGCCGAGTCCGGTGGCCACGACTCCACCAACCGTTGCGGATCCATCGTCGGGAGGATCGAGCGGCAGCCACTGCCCATTCAGCGCCAGTTTGTCGTTCAGATTCTTAAGCGAGACGCCGGCTTCGGTCATCGTAACCAGGTCGGCAGGTTCGTGCTCGATAATTCGATTCAATCGGCCTGTGCTGACAACGAGATTGACTGATGTTAACGGATTGCCGGCGTTGAGCCAGGTCGCCGCACCCGCCGGCACAACCGTCCAGCCTTCGCTGGAGGCGAGTTTCATTACTTCGGAAACTTCGGCTATTGAGCCAGGAGTGACAGTGAGGGCAGACGGGGAGAAGGGGAGACGCGAAGACGCGGAGATATTTTCTTCGTCAACTACTTGGGCTAGCTGAATATAGGCGACATTCGCATCAAAGGACAGAAACCTGGTCGCTAACGCTCCCGGTTCTGACAAGACGTTGGACATCGAAGATCCAGTCGCTAACGCTCCCGGTTCTGACAAGACGTTGGACATTGAAGATCCAGTCGCTAACGCTCCCGGTTCTGACAAGACGTTGGACATTGGACGTCGGACGTTGAACGTGGCTTGCGCACGCGCCTCGCCGCAACCGCGCAGCATGGGAATGATCTTTCCGGGATTACAAAGGCCCCTAGGATCAAATGCCGCACGGACGCGCAACATCGCATCCATATCGTTTTCGGAAAAGATCAGCGACAACAGATCGCGTTTGTCGAAACCAACTCCATGTTCGCCAGTGATGCTACCCCCGGCCCGCACGCACGTTTCCATCAACTCGCGTCCAGCCTCCTTCACGCGCCGCACTTCATCAGCAGAACGCGAGTCAAAACAGATCAATGGATGCAGGTTGCCGTCACCGGCATGGAATACGTTTGCAATTCGCAATTGATACTTCGAGGCGATGCGATAGGCCCCGGCGAGAACTTCCGGCAAGCGCGAGCGTGGTACTACCGCGTCCTGGATCATGGAATCAGGCGAGATTCGACCCACAGCGCCAAATGCGCCCTTGCGCGCGGCCCAAAGTCTTTTTCGCTCGTTTTCATCACGAGCACTGCGGCAATCGCGCGCGCCATGTTGCAGACAAATCGCCTTGACTCTTTCGGCTTCATCATCAATTCCAGCTTCAATGCCGTCGAGCTCGATAAGCAGCACAGCACCGGCGTCCAAAGGCAGACCTGCAGCAAACACGCTTGCCTCCAAGGCGCGGATGATCTCGTGGTCCATCATCTCCAGCGCCGCTGGCATCACACCTGCTGCAATAATTGCCGAAACCGCGTGGCTCGCATCGTTAACTTCCGCAAACTCCGCGAGCAGCGTACGCACGGCTGGAGGAATTGGCACGAGCCTTAAAGTGGCTTCAGTCGCGATACCGAATGTTCCTTCTGAACCGATGAAGGTTCCCAGCAGATCGTATCCGGCCTGTTCTCTTCCTGCGCCGCCCAGGTCGACAACCTCGCCACCGACAAGTACCACTCGCGCACCTAATACGTGATCTGTGGTCGTGCCGTACTTCAGGCAGTGAATTCCTCCGGCATTCTCTGCGAGATTGCCGCCGATCGTGCAGGTAGGCTGGCTCGAAGGATCAGGAACGTAATGTAAACCAAGATAGGCGACGGCGCGCGAGACCTGCAGGTTAACGACGCCCGTTTGGACTACGGCAATTCGGTTTGGCTCATCAATATTGAGGACCTTCCGCATACGAGCGAGTTCGATAACCACTCCTCGATTCAACGCGAGCGCTCCGCCGGACAATCCGGTGCCCGCGCCCCTTGGCGTAAACGGGACACTGGCACGCGCCAGCAAGCGCATCACTTCCGCAGTCTCTTCAGTTGAGGAAGGGAAGACTACCGCGCGCGGAAGATACTTGTGCTGCGGTAGCCCATCGCATTCGTAAACTAGCAGCTCTTCCGGCTCAACCAGCAAAGCGTCGCTGCCGAGTAACGAGCGCAGATTTTCTGCCAGTTGGTCCACAGATCATGCCGCTTCCGTAGAAGATTGTGCTGACTAGATGGAGAGAGCCAATGATACATCACGAGCCCGATCCACGAAGAACAAGCCTTGCGGGCGTGGCGTTAACCGGCTTTTCCCAGATCCTATTGGCAGGCAGGAAGGAACGATTAACGGATCCTTACGATGAAATTAACGCTACCAGAATTGTTGGGAATGATCGCGCTCAAGTTCCCGGCAAATGCCCAGCGGACGTTCGTTACATTCCGATCGTAGCCGGCTGGTGCGCCACCTCCACCGCTTGCTGGAGTGTACATCCAAGTCGTACCGCCGTCATTTGAATATTGGAACGTGGCAACCAGCCCTGTTGTTCCCGGAGTGCTGGTCATTGAGCCGACCTTGAAATCAACGTTGTGAAAGACGCGTTCGAGCGGATCCGCGTTCTGCGCGTTCGGATCAACCAGCGTGAAGTTGGTAGCCGGTTGTCCCCCGTTGTTTGTGTAAACGATTGTGTAGGTGAGATCGGTTCCGGGTGGTTGAGAACCATTCGGGCTGGCGCTCTTAACTAAGACCACGTTAGGAGGAGCGGCTGCATTGATGGTCGTGGGATCGTTGGCCGTGTTATTTGCAGCGTTGCTTTCGCCGCCGCCCGACACTGTCGCCGAGTTGGTAACACTGGCGGGAGCATTGTTAGCGACGGTGACGGTGAGCGTGATCGGCGAATAACTGGCGCCGGCAGCTAGCACATCACTGCGGGTACAAGTAAGGGTGCCGAGGTTACAGCTCCAGG